>DOMU01000044.1 GCA_003509305.1 Desulfobulbaceae bacterium
TTGATGAAATCGAAAAGGCGCATCCAGATATCTTTTCCATCCTTTTGCAGGTGATGGATCACGCCACGCTCACCGACAATTCCGGGCGCAAAGCCGATTTCAGAAACGTCATTTTGATTATGACCACTAACGCCGGGGCCAGGGAGATGGCCACGAAATCGATTGGTTTTGTCACCAGCGACAAAGGCAAGGATCGGACGGCGCTGAACAAACTGTTCGCGCCGGAGTTCCGCAACCGCCTCGACGCCATGGTTTCCTTCCAGGCGCTTGATGCCGATGCCATGAACCGCGTCGTCGATAAACTGATCGCTGAGCTTGAGGCGCAATTGGCCGATAAGCGCGTGCGCATCAGCCTGACCGAAGCGGCGCGGAGCTGGCTGGCGAAAAAAGGCTATGACCCCAGCTACGGCGCCCGGCCTTTGCGGCGGCTCATCACCAGCGAAATCGGCGACGTCTTGACCGATGAAATTCTCTTCGGCCAGTTAAAAAACGGCGGCGAGGCGATGGTCGATTGCCATGACGACAAACTCATTTTCAGCTACGGCAAATGAGCCTGCTCTCTATCGCGTGCGGCAACTGGCCAGGCAGGTTTCGGCGCCGCTGACTCTGTTGCTCGCCTTCTGCTGTTGCCTCATCTGCCTTCCAGCGCAAGCGATGCCTACTGTCGGCCAGATCATGCCGGAACTCCTGCCGATTGCCTACAGCGGCGGCGAGAAACTGACCTACGCCATCTCCTACACCGGCGGCCTGCGGCTGGGCACACTGACCTTGACCATAACAGCCTTGCCGGAACCGGATCATTTTCAACTGCGCGCCTTTGTCTCGACCGACGGCGGGGCGCTGGCGCGCATCTATCCTATTCATGATCTGCATATGACAACGGTCGTCGGCCAGGCCAGGCTACCTGTCCGCTACGAAGTATGGCAGGAAGAAGGACGTGACTACCGGGCGCACCGCTTGACCCTTTACGATCAAAAAAACGGCCTGGTGACGGTGCGGAAAAACGATGAACCGCCACAGGAGTTTCCCGTCGGCGCGCCTGTTCACAATGAATTTTCCGCCTTTTTCGCCAGCCGTCTGATGCCGCAGCGGCCAGGAGAGGACTTCCTGGTGCCAACCTTTGCCGATAAAAAGAAAAACGAAGTGGTGGTGCGGGTACTCGGCCAAGAACGGCTGAAAAAAACCATCCTCGGCGAGGCGGCCACCCACCAGGTGACGCCGATCCTAAAATTCCGCGGTCTTTATGACAAGCGGGGTGATACGGTTATCTGGTACACTGCCGACGAATGCCGGTTGCCGGTGAAAATCAACTCAAAGATCGTTATTGGCTCTTTGACCGCCCGGCTGATCGCCTATGAAAACTCTCACTGCCCGCGTTATAACGGCACGGGAAAACGTCATAAATGAAGGAGAAAACCATGAACGACGTGATACAGACCACCAATTTCCCCGGCTTACAGCTGGTGCATCGCGGCAAAGTACGCGATATGTACGCCGTTCCCGGCCATGACGACAAACTCCTGATGGTGGCCACCGACCGCATCAGCGCCTACGACGTGGTGATGGACGATCCTATCCCTGGTAAAGGCCGGCTCTTGACCCGGATGTCACTGTTCTGGTTTGGGCTGTTGGGTGATATTGTCGCAAACCACCTGATCAGCGCCGACGCCAGCCAATATCCCGCCGCCTGCGCTCCCTACACCGAGGAACTGCGCGGGCGCTCGATGCTGGTCAGGAAAACCAAACCGCTGCCCATCGAGTGCATCGTCCGTGGCTATCTCTCCGGCTCGTTCTGGTCCGCCTACCAAAAGAACACCACCGTCTGCGGCTTCGCGCTGCCCGGCGGCATGAAGGAATCGGAACAGTTCCCGCAACCGCTGTTCACCCCCTCGACCAAGGCTCAGGCTGGCCATGACGAAAACATCAGTATGGAGCGGATGGCCGAGATCGTCGGCGAAAAACGGGCGGCCGAGATTGCCGATATCTGCCTGCGCCTCTACCAGCGAGCCGCCGATTACGCCTGTCAGCGCGGCATCATCATTGCCGACACTAAATTCGAGCTGGGCGAGCTGGATGGCCGCCTGATTTTGATCGACGAGGTGCTGACGCCCGATTCCTCACGCTTCTGGCCGGCGGACAGCTATCAGCCGGGCGGTGGCCAGCCAAGTTTTGATAAGCAATTTCTGCGCGATTATCTGTCATCTCTGACCTGGGATAAAACACCACCGCCGCCAAAACTACCGCCGGAGATCATCGAAAAAACCAAGTTCCGCTACGAAGAGGCGCTGGCCCGGCTGTCCGGCCAACGCTGAGCGGCACGGAGATGAAAAAACTTAATGGGTTGGTCGACTATTACCGAAAGGCTGACAAAAAATGATGGTCGATACAAAAATCGTCCTTGGCGATTGCCGGCGGGAATTAAAAACGATCGCGGATAACTCGGTTGATTTGATTTTCACTTCGCCACCTTACGCCGATCAACGCAGTTCCACATATGGAGGCATCAGCGTGCGCGAATATGTGGATTGGTTCTTGCCTAATCGTAAGAACTTCTACGGGTACCGAAATCAACAGGGACTTTTGTCCTGAATATAAAAGGAAAAGCCCGTTGAGGTTTTTTGAACCTCAACGGGCTTTAACGAACAAGCAACTGGTGCCGAAGGCG
Organism: Desulfobulbaceae bacterium; assembly: GCA_003509305.1. GTDB lineage: Bacteria > Desulfobacterota > Desulfobulbia > Desulfobulbales > Desulfocapsaceae > UBA8130. Next base: position 2,666 of record DOMU01000044.1, read on the forward strand.
AGACTCGAACTCGCACGACCGTGGGTCACTACCCCCTCAAGATAGCGTGNNGCGTGTCTACCAATTCCACCACTTCGGCAATAAAACTATTTCTTCTTTTCCGACGCCGGTTCACTGGCGTCTTGTTTCGCTTTCACCGGCTCAACAGCGGGCGCGGTTTCCGTCTTTTTTTGCTCAGCGGGAACCGCCAGCGGAGCCGGAGTTTCTGACATCGGCGCTTGCGCGGCGGGCAGAGCTTCCGGAGTCTGCGGCTTTTGTTCAGCTGATGGCGCTGTCTCTGTCCGCGCTGGTTGACCAAGCCCCTGCATCACCGAATCAGTGCCCGCATGGGTGGCGTAGTAGGCCAGCCCCATCGACGTACACATGAAAATAATGGCAGCGGCGGTGGTGATCTTATTCAACAGCGGCAACGGCCCTTCGGAACCGAACAGAGTCTGCGAGGAACCGCCAAATGTAGCGCCAATATCCGCGCCCTTGCCATGCTGTAGCAGGACAACGATAATCAGAAAAAGGCAGACGATGACGTGAACAACGGTGAGAAGGGTAAGCATCCTAATTCGCGGCCTGAAATTGAATGATCCTCGTAAACTGTTTCCTGTCCAAAGCCGCGCCTCCCACCAAGGCGCCGTCAATGTCGGGCTGCGACATTAACTCGTCAATATTCGACGGCTTAACCGAGCCACCATACACGATGCGAACACCTGAGGCAAGCGATTTGTCATACATGGCGGCCAGGAGCGCACGCAGATAGGCATGGACCTCCTGCGCCTGCTCTTTGGTCGCGGTTTTGCCGGTGCCGATGGCCCAGACCGGCTCATAGGCAACAACCAGCCGCCGCGCCTCGTCGAGGCTAAGCTGGGCAAAACCCTCGTCCATCTGTTTTTTCAACCAGCCTTCCGTCTCATCCCAGCCTTTTTCACGGGTGGCAAGACTTTCACCGACACAGAGAATGGGCATCAGCCCAGCCTGTAAGGCGGCACGAAGGCGGGGATTGACGCGGTTGTCCGGCTCGCCGATGACACCATCCTGCCGCCGCTCGGAATGGCCGATGATGACCGCCGTCGCCCCGGCATCTTTCAACATGAAGGGAGCGATTTCTCCCGTGAACGCGCCTTGCTCGGCCCAAGAAACGGTTTGTCCAGCCAAAAGGATGCCGCTGCCATCCAGCACCTTTGCTACCTCGGTCAGCGCTGTAAACGGCGGCGCCAAGAGCACCTGTCTATCGGTAAAACCTTTCGCGGCGGCAACGGCGGCGGCGGCCAATTCCCGCGCCTCGGCCAAAGTGCAATTCATCTTCCAGTTGCCGGCAATTAAAGGTATGCGCATAATACTCCTCCTCAGTCGTCAGGCCAGTGCCGCCAAACCCGGCAGTGTTTTCCCTTCTATCAGTTCCAGAAAGGCGCCGCCGCCGGTGGACATGTAGGAAATATTTTTCTCCTCACCGGCCTTTTTCACCGCCGCGTTCGAGTCGCCGCCACCGGTGATTGACAGGGCGTGCGAAGCGGCCACGGCCTGGCACAGGGCCATAGTGCCGCGCGCGAAGGCGTCCATTTCAAAAGCACCCATCGGCCCGTTCCAGACGATGGTTTTGGCATCCTGCAGGGCTTCTTTGAACAAGAGGACGCTGGCCGGGCCGATATCAAGAGCCATCCAGTCTTTTGGGATGTCTTTGGTGGTGACGATTTTCGTTACCGCATCAGCGGCAAAGGCGCTCGCGGCGACAAAATCCACCGGCAGGAACACGGCAACACCTTTAGATGCCGCTTTAGCCAAAAGGGCGCGGGCGGTGTCCTGCAGGTCATCCTCCACCTTCGAGGCACCGACATCGACACCGGTGCTTTTCAGAAAGGTGTTGGCCATGGCCCCGCCGATGATCATGCGGTCAACCTTTTCCAGCATGTTCTGCAAGGCGCCCAATTTCGACGACACCTTGGCACCGCCGACCAGGGCCACCAGGGGCCGCACTGGACTCGTCATCGACTGGTTGAAATAATCAATCTCTTTCTGCATGAGAAAGCCTGGCGCTTTTTCGGCGGTGAGCGCGGCAACGCCGACGATTGAGGCGTGCGCCCGATGGGCGGCGGCGAAGGCGTCATCGACATAGATATCGCAGAGTTTCGCCAGTTGCGCCGCAAAAACCGGGTCGTTGTCGGTTTCTTCTTTATGGAAGCGCAGGTTTTCCAAAAGCAGGATGTCGCCATTTTTCAAAGCGGCGTCTTTCACCTCCACCGCCGCGCCGATGCAATCATCGGCAAAAGCGACCGGTTTGTTCAGCAATTTCGCCAGATAATCGGCCACGGGTTTCAGGCTGAGCTTTTCCACGCGCTGGCCTTTGGGCTTGCCCATATGCGAACAGAGAATGACGCGGCCACCTTGCCCGGAGATATATTCGATAGTTGGGATAACGCCGGTGATACGGCTGTCTTCGGTAATCGCCCCGGCATCATCCATCGGCACATTGAAATCGACCCGCACCAACACCCGTTTGCCTGCCAAAGAAAGCTCACGCAGATTTTTCATAAGTCCCCCTTTAACGATTTTTCCAGCAAGAGCGCATCATCCGGCGGCTGATGATNNCCCTGCCGGTCTCGGTGAAACCCGCATTCCGGTACAGCGTCCGCGCCGCGGAGTTTCGTTCACGCACTTCTAAAAAAAGCCGCCGCGCCCCGGCCTGGCTGGCGATGGCACAGGCATCCCGCAACAGCGTCCAGCCAATGCCACGGCGGCGCCACGACGGCACCACGGCGATTTTTAACAACTCGGCCTCATCAACAGCCAAAACCAGACAGCTCCAGCCCAAAAACACGCCGGCGGCGCCATGGCACAGGCGGGGGCGATATCGTTTTTCTTCAAGCAAGCCCGCAACCTGCCCTCTGGTCCATGACGAGGGCGATTGATTTTCCAAGGCCGTCACCGCCGCCACGTCCGTTGCTAACATATCGGCAAAAAGCAGGTACATTCTACAGCATCTGTTCGGCGATACGCTCGGTCAGGTCGCCCAACATATTGGTATAACTCCCGAGTTCGTTGTCGTACCAGCCGTATATCACCGCCTGAGTGACGGAAACGTCGAGGGTATCGACACCCATCACCGTCCGCGCCGCCGCCGGCAGATTGACCTTGACGGTGGCGGTGCGCGTGTGGGTTTCGCTGCTTTCAATCACCGTCGCCGCCCGCGGATAACCGATAATATCGCTCGATACATTCTGCGACTCGCTGCACAGAAGATAAGGGCTTACACCAGCGAAATCCTTGTAGATGCCGATGAGGTCGGCGCGCTTGATTGGTTTCTCCAGCTCGTCCTGGAGATTAACCACGAGAATGATCAGCGAGCCGGTCGAGGTTGGAACGCGCACCGATTCGGCGATGAAACCGATGGTCTTCATCTCCGGAATGACCAACGACAGCGCTTTGGCCGCCCCTGTCGTGGTCAGGATGATATTGTTCAGAATCGAGCGATTCTTGCGCAGGTCGCTCGCCCCGGTCTTGGGCAGGCGATCAAGCACTTCCTGGCTTCCAGTCGCCGCGTGCACCGTCACCATTGAAGCGCTTAAGATTTTATCGGCGCCGATGCGTTCCATCAGCGGCTTGATCATATAAGAAAGACAGGTGGTGGTACAGGAAGCGGCTGAAATCACGGCATGTCTGGCCGGATCGTACATCTCGTCGTTGATGCCCATGATGCAGGTAACGGCATCGGTCGGCATGTCCAGCCCTTTTGATTTGATTTTGAACGGCGCCGACAGAATCACCTTTTCCGCGCCCGCCGTCAGATGACCGCGCAAAGCACCTTTGGCGGCGGTGCCGTCGGCGGTGGGGTCGGTGAAGGCTCCTGTCGAATCGACAACCAGACGAATACCATTTTCACGCCAGGCAATATCCTTCGGGTCACGGCTCTGGCGCAGGATTTTCACAGGCAGGCCATCAATCACCATGGTGCCGGCCTCGTTATTCAGATTTTCGATGACCCTGCCACCTTTGTAACCATAAAGATAATTGCCAAGATGGCCGTAGGTCGAATCGCGTTCGATGGAGGCGGCAAGATCTTCGAGACTGGAGCCGACTTCACGGCCAACGTTGATAACCAGTTCAGGAAAATATTTGCTGGATATGTGACGCCAGAGCGAAAGCTTACCTATCCTTCCTAAACCGTTTATACCGAGTTTCATCATAGCAATAATCTTCCTTCTTTATTATAGAATAACTTTTTAGCGGCGGACCAAATTACGCCGTTCGGCCAGATGAGCGGGGCGATTATAGCATCTTTTCGATAAAATTTTAGAAAAAACGGCTATGGCTAACGGCAATAAACAACCCCCCAAAGAATCGACGGCGAAAAGCGGAAAAACTCCCAAAGCTGTCGTGCTCCTCAGCGGCGGTCTCGATTCCGCCACCACCCTGGCCATGGCCGGCATGACCCATGACTGCTACGCCCTGAGTTTCGATTACGGTCAGCGGCAGAAAATCGAGCTGAAACACGCGAAGAAGATCGCCGAAGTAATGGGTGTGAAAGAGCATCTGATTTTGCGGCTCGACCTGGCCCTGATCGGCGGCTCGGCTCTGACCAGCGACATGGCCGTGCCGAAAGATGGCGTCAAAGCAGGAATTCCCATCACCTATGTTCCGGCGCGCAACACCATCCTGTTGGCGCATGCCCTGGCCTGGGCCGAGGTGTTGGAGGCGCACAGCATTTTCATCGGCGTTAACGCCGTCGATTATTCCGGATATCCTGACTGCCGCCAGCCCTTTTTGCGCGCTTTTGAAAAAATGGCCAATCTGGGCACCAAGGCCGGAATGGAAGGGGGAAAAATCAACATTGTCGCGCCACTCATCACCATGAGCAAGGCGGAAATCATCATGCTGGGTACCGGGCTTGGCGTCGATTACGGCCTGACTCATTCCTGCTACGACCCGGTCGGGGAATTGGCCTGTGGCCGCTGCGATGCCTGCCGCCTGCGCCTGAAAGGATTTGACGAAGCGGGGCTAAAAGACCCAATTCGCTATCAGTCTTGAAGCTGGTGGGTCAACCGGCCGGCGACAAAAGTCATAACCGCCCGGCCCTGAAGTTCCCGGCCCCAGAATGGGGAATTGGCGCTTTTCGAGTGGTTGCTGGCGGCGTTGAAAACAAAACGCCGCTCCGGGTCGATGACCGTCACATCGGCGACGGCGCCGACAGAGAACGAACCGCCCGGTACGCCGATAATTCTTGCCGGATTTGTGCTCATCAGTGCAATCAGGCGGCTAGGTGTAAGCAGCTTTTGCCGCACCAGGGCCAGGCCAAGCGGCAGCGCCGTTTCCAAACCGATGATACCGTTGGCCGCCAGGTTGAATTCAACCTCTTTTTCCAGAATCGAATGCGGCGCGTGGTCGGTGGCGATGGCGTCAAGCGTGCCGTCGGCCAAGGCCTGGCGGATGGCCTGCCGGTCTGATTCGGCCCGCAGCGGCGGGGTCATTTT
>DOMU01000130.1 GCA_003509305.1 Desulfobulbaceae bacterium
GTCAGATCACATCACGCAATCTGTTTTTCCCGCCACACCTTCTTTCCTTCCTCACTTTTTCAACCGCCCGCTAACGCGATGCCTTGCGAAAAAGCACATGTTCGAGAAAGAGCGCCAAGAGCGTCCCGACAATAAATCCGTTACCGGCTATGGGGCGGATGAAGGCCGGCAATTCGGTGAAAACCTGGGCGGGGGTGAAGACAATCACTATGGCCGCCATAACCGGAAGGCCGACAGTCAGGCCGCTGGCAAAATCGCTGGCGCCATGTTCGCTCACTAAAAGAATCAAGCCGCTGGCCAATTGAGCGGCCATGATATAAAGCAATAAAGCGCCCATCACCGCGCCGGGGATGCGGGAGAGAAGCAACACCACATCCGGGAAAAAAGCGCAGGCAATCAGGCCGAACGCGGCGGGAACCAGAGTCAGGCGGGCGGCGCAACGGGTGGCGGCAATCAGGCCGACACTCATCGAGAAACTGACCGTGCCGACAACCCCAACCGCCCCGGCAAGCATATTAGCCACACCGCAAACCGTCACCCCGCGCCGGACCCGCCCGCGTATATCATCGACCTTCAGCATATGACCGACGGATTCAATCGAGCCGAGTTCGTTAATGGTTAAGGCGAGAAAGCAAAAAAGAAAGGCGACAACGGCACCGGCCTGAAAATCGAGCGACGGCAACAGCAGCCCGACCGTCTCTGGCACCGAATACGCGACCGGGTCTGGAAAGCCGCTGAGCAGAAAATACACTAAACTGCCGCCGGCCAAACCCAAAAACACGGTCAGCGATTTCCAGACTCCAGGCAGAACCTGGTTAAGAACGACCATGATCAGCACCAAGCCGAAACTGAAGGCGAGATGAAAAGCGGAGTGACTACCGTTATCGAGAGAGACCTTCAAGATAGTCGGTGCCAAGGTCACGGCGATTAAAAGAAGAATGACCGCAACGATTCTGGGGACAAAAAGGGCCTGCAAATACCGCAGAAAATCACCAGCGGCCACCAAAGCCAGAACCAATCCCCCCACCAGCAAGGCCGTGTACAGGGCCGGTACACCCGAAGAGACGGAGGCGGTAATACCAACGAGCAGAATCACGGCCGGCCCCACCACCAGCGGCAGCCGGTGCCCGAAAAAAAGCTGGGCCAGGACAGCCAGGCCAGTCAGGGCGAAAAGTTTTTGCAGATAAAAAACCTGGCTGCCCAGGTCAGGATAATGCAGACGGGCGATAATAACCCCCAGGATGATCACACAAGGTACGGAAATCACCCACCATTGCAGACCGTATAAAAGGAAAGCCAGCGGCGGCGGCTTGTCTTCCAATCCATATTTCATGTGTGGCTCCTATCTTGTGCTGACCAGTCTGACCTTCGGGAGCAAAAGCTGTTTCAGTTCTGAATGTAACTGTTTTCCGAGAGGAAAGCCATCACCCCCAGCCATACCGCCCATACCATAAAGCGATAACGGATTTGCGCGGCATCGACGAATTGAATACAGTGACCGCGCACAGCTTTCACCCGCTGTGTTTCCCGTTGGTCCTTTTTCCGGCAAGGAGCGATGAATGCGGCAGCAGCCTGTTCTTTCTGTTAACGGCCTCGGCAAGACCTATGGCGCCAAAATGGCGGTGGATGCTGTTTCGTTCGCCGTGCATCGCGGCGAAGTGGTTGGCCTGCTTGGCCCGAATGGCGCCGGCAAGACCACCACTTTGAATATGATTCTCGGTGTGCTCGGCCCGGATCGGGGACGGATCGAGATTGACGGTCTCGACATCGCCAAACAGCGCACCGCCGCCATGGAGCGCATCAACTTCGCCGCGGTTTACGCGCCCCTGCCCGGCAATCTGACAGTCGAGCAGAATCTGCGTATTTTCGGCATGTTGTACAGCATCAGAAACCTGACTTCCCGCATAAATGAACTCATCGCCCAATACGGCCTCGAACAATTCCGCCAGATACGCTGCGGCGTGCTTTCTTCCGGCGAACAGACCCGCGTCTCGCTGGCCAAGGCCATGCTCAACAGGCCGCGACTGCTGCTGCTCGATGAACCCACCGCCTCGCTCGACCCGGCGGTGGCGAGAGACATCCGCGCCAGTATCAAAGATTACGCCGATCAAGGAGGCGGCGCCCTGTGGACGTCGCACAATATGCGGGAAGTCGAGGCCGTCTGCGACCGAGTGCTTTTCCTGTCGCAGGGCCGCATTGTGCTCGAGGGCAATCCCGTCGCGCTGCCGCGCGAGCATGGGGTGGACAACCTGGAAGAGCTTTTCATCCGCGTGGCCCAAGAACCGCTGCGCCAGGAATTGCCAGGAGACTGAATATGCGCGCCAGCCGGGCCTTCGCCATCACTCTGCGTCACCTCTATCTGCTCAAAGGCAGTATTTCCCGCGTTATGCCCATCTTCGCCTGGGTGACCATCGATATGATTCTCTGGGGCTTTATCGCCCGCTATCTGGCTTCGGTCAGCCTGCCGGAGTTCAACGTCGGTACCGCCCTGTTGGCGGCGGTGGTCTGCTGGGGATTTTTCGGACGAGTCACGCAAGGCGTCAGCATGGCCTTTTTCGAGGACGTCTGGTCACGCAATTTCCTGAATATCTTCACCACGCCCTTAACCGTTGCCGAATACATTTGCGGGCTGGCCCTTTCGAGCGTTTTCACCAGTCTGATCGCTTTGATCGTGCTGCTGTTTATGTCCTCATGGCTTTTCAATCTGTCGCTTCTGGCGCATGGCCCGGCCATGGCCAGCCTGCTCTTCACCCTGTTCGTCTTCGGTATCGCCCTCGGCATTGCCAGTTGCACGCTGGTGCTGCGCTTCGGCCCGNNTTCGTCATGGCACCCTTTGTCGGTGTTTTTTACCCACTCAGCATCCTGCCAGGCTGGATGCGCGCGACAGGTTACTGCCTGCCGCCCTCTTATGCCTTTGAGCATCTGCGCGCCTTGGTCAACGGCGCCGAGGTTTCGCTTATCACCACTTTGCCGGCCTTGGGATTGGCGCTCCTCTGGCTTATCCTGGCCGGACTGCTTTTTGGCGGTGTCTACCGCTCGGTCATGCGCAGCGGCCTGATCGCCCGCTACAGCGCCGAACATATCACCTGATTTATCTAAGGGGAATAATGGACTTTCTGCAATTAACAGGCAAACGCCTCCTGGTCTTTGGCCTGGCCAACAAAAAATCGGTAGCCACAGCCATCGCGGGGACTCTGACGGAAGCCGGAGCCGAGGTGATTCACGTCGTGCGCACGGACGAACGTCGCCAGGCCGCCGCAAAGCTATTTCCTGGCGCGCGGGTTTTTGTCTGCGATGTCGAACGTGAAGAAAATATCCTGCGCCTGCGCGATGAAGTAGCGGCCCTGACCAAAGTCGATAGCCGCCCGCTCAACGGCCTGGTGCATTCTTTGGCCTTTGCCAACTACTCCGAGGGCTGGCAACCTTTTCACCGCATCAAAGGCGAGGATTTTTTGCAGGCGATGAATATCTCCTGCTTTTCCCTGATCAGTATTGCTGGTGCCTTTGCCGAACTGCTGGCCAAAGACGCCTCGGTGGTGACCATTTCGATTTCGACGACTCGGATGGCGGCGGAAAACTACGGTTATATGGCGCCGGTCAAGGCGGCGCTCGACGCCTCACTCGTCTTTCTCGCCAAAAGTTTTGCCGCCTTTTCCGAAGTGCGTTTCAACGCCGTGGCGCCGGGCTTGCTGAAAACATCAGCCTCGGCGGGAATTCCCGGCTATGTCGATAGCTATCTTTTCGCCGAAAAGGTCATCCCGCGCCAACGGGCGGTGACGGTGGCCGAGGTGGCGAATACCGCCACCTTCCTGCTGTCACCGCGCTCATCCGGCATCACCGGTCAGACTCTCGTCATCGACGCCGGCATGTCATTCAACTACTTCGACCGGGAAATCATCGAAGCGGTCAATCGCTGAAGGGCTGATCCCGGTTGAAATCGGGCCTGTAGAAATCGGCACTGGCGCAATCCTGCGCCCAGCCGTTGGTAAAACCCAGGCGACGCATGGCCGCCCGCGCCTGTTGGTATTCTTCGCTCAGGATGCCGCGCCGCAAAAGTGGCTCCGCCGCCACCGCCGAAGTCGGATGGTATTGCGACATCAAGGACAGATGCAGTTTCGGCGACAAATCGGTGGCAAGGAATTCGAGTACCCGCTCGGTATTTTCGAGGGCGCCCGGCAGCACCAGATGGCGGACAATCAGGCCGCGCCGGGCCAAGCCATTGGCCCCGATATGCAGCACATTGCCCTTCTGCCGGTACATTTCTTTCAGCGCCGCCCGCGCCACCTGTGGGTAATCAGCGGCCAGCGACCAGCGCCAGGCCAATTCTCCATCCATATATTTACAGTCAGGAAGATAAATATCGACGGCATCTTCCAACTGGCGCAGGCTCGGGACACGATCGTAACCGTTCGAGTTATAGATGATAACCGGATTGTAACCCTGACTGCGCACCGACTCTATTATGGCCAGCATCTGCGGCAGCATATGGCTGGGCGAGACAAAACCCAAGGCACCGACGCCCCGCGCGAGAATCGCCGTGATTTTGACGGTGACCTCGCCTAAACTCATCGCCGGGCCAAGTGCGCTGTCGTTTCGGGAAATCTGATAATTCTGGCAATAACGGCAGGCCAGGTTGCAGTGGCGGAAAAAGACGTTGCAAACGCCGTTGTCGCCGCCCAAGACCGGCTCTTCGCCGTGGTGAATGGTGATACTTGCGATAGCGAGGCTGTCGTCAGCGCGGCAAAAACCGCTGGCGCTTTCATGGCGGTTGACGCCGCAATCGCGTGGGCAAAGGCGGCAGGTGGTAAGGCTTTCGGCGGCAAATGCGGGTACAAAAGACGTAATCGAGGTTTTCATTGTTTCGTCGGCGATAATCGGTTTCACTGAGCGCCGCGCCCATTCGGGTTTACGGATTCCGCGGCACGATGAGCGTGTTATGCGAGTTGAAAAATTACGAGGTGAGTTATGTGTGGCGCTTCTTTTTTGCGGCGATGTCTGCTCCTGATTGTGACCTGTTGCCCGCCGCTGGCGTCATTACCAGCCCTGGCCGAAGACGGCGGCAAGACAAGCACCGGGGATTTCGCCGCCTGCGTCCAACGGCTGGCGCTTAATTCTTCTGATATCACCACCATCGGCGAAATCCGCACCCGCTGCCGTTTAGCCGAAGATAAAAAAGAACTGTCGGCTGTGCCGGAGCCTCAGCAGCCTGACAGTGGCGCTTTTGAAAAAAAGCTGATCATCGACCAGGAAAATATCCGCAAACCCTTCACCATGATGGCGCACCGGGCCAACTATCTGCTGTTGGCGGCCCATAATTTCCACGGCTGGAGCGGCGCCGATTTCGCCGCCGGCAATCAGTCCGAGCTGGGCGACCCGAAGCGCACCGAGGCGCAGTTTCAGCTCAGCGGCAAGATGCCGTTGGCCGTTAATCTGTTCGACCTGCCACTCGATATATATGCCGGCTATACCATGCGCTCTTTCTGGCAGGTTTATAACACCGAGCATTCCTCGCCCTTTCGCGAGACCGACCACGAGCCGGAAGCCTGGCTGCAACTGCGTCCCGGCTGGCGCCTTTGGGGCTGGACAAATTCCCTCAATACGATAGGTATCAATCATCAGTCAAACGGCCAGTCAGATAGCCTGTCGCGGAGCTGGAACCGCATCTTCGCCGGTATCGTCCTAGAAAAAGGCAATTTTTCGCTGATTCCGCGCGCCTGGTTCCGCTTGCAGGAAGACAGGGCGGACGACGACAACCCGGATATCAGCGATTATCTCGGCCATGGCGAACTGACCCTTGCCTGGCGGCATTACAACAACACCTTTACCGCCATGCTGCGCAATAACCTGGACTCTGGCTTTTCGCGGGGGGCTTGGCAGCTGGGCTGGAGTTTTCCGCTTCTTTCCTTCCCCTACTTTCGCGGTTATATTCAATATTTCGGTGGCTACGGTGAAAGCCTGATCGATTACGACCGCTATGTGAGTAGAATCGGCATCGGCATGTCCCTCACCGATCTGCTCTAGGATTTCGGCAGTCGAATACGCTGTTCTTTCGGACGCTTGGGATTTTCCCGGTAAAAGACGAGCGTTTTGCCAATCACCTGCACCAAATGGCTACCGATTGCACTGGCCAGGGTGGCGGCGGTTTCTTCCTTTTCGAGACCACTGTTGCCGCCGATCTTTACTTTGATCAGTTCATGCCGCGTCAATTCGGTATCGACGGCGGCAATGGCTTGGGCACTCAGCCCCTCTTTGCCCAGTTGCACAACGGGCGCAAGCGGATGGGCTAGCGTTTTCAGGTATTTCTTTTCTTTGCCGGTCAAAGGCGTGGGCGCGGTGTCCATAGGTATCATGAAAAAAGGTTAGTAAAGAGGCGGTAGCCACCCAGCCAGACGCCGACGCTGGCACCGAGGCTGGTGAAGAAAAAGACGAGGAAAATCCTGAGCAGACGGTTTTTCCACCAACCGCGCACGGTCAGGATATCCTGGCCGACACCCTCGATTTCCCTGACTAATGGCGGTGCCTGCATCGCCTGCACCAGGGCGGTGACATGACCGGCGCCGATCAAGGGCGATAACGTGGTGATTGGCGCGGCAACAAAGGCGCTGAGGATGGTCAGCGGGTGACCGAGGGCTAAAACCCCGCCGACCGCCGACGGCAGGCCGGTGACAAGAATCCAGTAGAAGGCATTCTCGCCGACGGCTTCCAGGCCGTGCCGCCAGCCGATAGCCAAAAGCAAAGCGACAATCAGCGCCGGAACACTCCAACCGGCCACTTTCCAGGCCACAGATGTCCGTGGCGTCGTGGTAATTGCTGGAAGCAGCGCGGCGTTGTCTTCCGCAAGCCGCTGGATGACACCTTCGATATGCCCGGCGCCAAGCACGGCCACCAGCTTTTGCCCAGGCGTGGCCTTGATTTTTTCGGCCAGATAGATGTCGCGCTCGTCAATCAGCGCCCGCTTCAGGCCGGGCAGCGTTTCACCCAGTTCCTCAATCAGCGAGGTCAGGACATCTTTTTGCCGCAGCTCGGCAAGCTTTTTCTCATCGACCTCTTCGCCGTCGAAGAGGCTGGCCAACAGCGCCGCCAAGAGTTTGTTCTTCTGCCAGAAGGTGGTGGCTTTCCAGGCCCGGCGCAGCGTGATGCCCACCTCGCGGTCACAGAGGGCAAT
>DOMU01000006.1 GCA_003509305.1 Desulfobulbaceae bacterium
GCAAAGATAATTCTGCCGTCCTTTCAGGCAAATAGCTTTAACCGGTTGCCCCAGCACCCGCTCCAGAAGGGGAATATCCTTGCCGATGATCTGATCTTGCAGGTTGATGGTCGCAGTCGAGATCACCACCTTCTTTTCTGACAGGATCGCTGGCAGGCAGTAGGCCATGGTCTTGCCGATACCAGTCTCGGCTTCGACGACAAGAACATTTTCCTGGCCTTCCCCGGTTGGGCGCAGGAACATATTGAGAGCCGCCTCGGCCATTTGCCGTTGGCCCTGCCGCTGTTCATAATGGGTGAGATGTTTGGCCAACAGGCCATTTGCGGCGAAAATGTCTTCGAGGCTTATTGGCACGTCGTCTCTCGTTTCCGTTGGGGTGGAATATCGGAAGAATCTTGCGAAAACTGAGCGGCATTATACAGTATTGTCGGTTTCGCGGGACGAACAATTTCCCATTTCCTTTTCTCTGCACGAGAAGCGCCATCCGATGATGGTATCTTATGGTTGAGTTTCGTTTTGCCGGTGCGTCCGATGGCATCACTTCCGGCGGCCTGCTCGACGAAGGTGAGGTCATTGCCGTCGTCGAAGAGGCGCCGGAGATTGTCCCCATCCTTGAACACCGCCTGTCATTTCCCGGTTTCCCGGTGCGCGGCTGTCATGGCGCCGGGGAAATGTTCGCCCTCTTTGATCGCGAGAAAATCGCCCTGGTTCTCCTCGACATCAACCTGTCGGATCAAAGTGGCATCAGCCTTCTGGAAACGCTTGCCGAACGCGACTCCGACCTCGGCATTGTCGTCATCACGGCCAGAGCCGACCTGCAAATGGCCTTGGCCTGCATCCGGGCGGGCGCTGACGATTATCTGATTAAACCGCTGTCGCGGGAACTGCTTGGCAAGGTCATCACCACAACTTTGACCAAACGTCGGCTGGTCATCGAAAACCGGCGCTCCCAGAGAGCCTTGCAGCGCTTCGCCGACGAACGGCAGTTTCTCTATCGCCTGGGCCGGGCGATGAACGACGCCTACCTGACTTTTCATGAACTCAGTGGCATTCTGCGCACCATCCTTGTCGGCATAACCGCCAAAGAAGGGCTGGGCTTTAACCGTGCCTTCCTGTTCCTGTTCGAGCCGGACGGTTCGCTGCGTGGACGCATGGCCATCGGTCCGGCCAGTCCGGAGGAGGCGGGCAAGGTGTGGGAAAGTATCGTCGCCAAGGGCCTCAGTTTCGATGATATCCTTTACCACCGCTATGACGATGTCGATGATCCGGTGCTGAATGAGATAACCAGGAAGATGATAATCCCGGCCACTATGGACGATCATGTGGCCATGGTGGCCGGGCGTGAACGAATCAGCATCGTCATCAGCGGCGGCCAGGGTGAAAATGGCGTCAGCACTCACGACTTGCCGGCCATGCTCGGTTGCGACCATTTTCTTGTGACGCCGCTCATTTCACCACACGGGGCCATCGGCGTCATCATTGCCGATAACCGTTTCACCGGAGCGACTATCAGCGAGAGCGATATGAGGCGGTTGGAGATGTTTGCCAGTCAGGCGAGCCTCGCTATCGAGCGTAGCCGCTTACATCAGGAGATGCTGGACAAAATCGCCGAACTGGAAAAGGTGACGCGGGAACTGGCTAGAACCCGTCACCTGATCGTCGATATGGAGCGCTATTCAACGATTGGCCACATGACGGCGCAACTGGCGCACGACATCAGAAATCCCCTGGCCTCGATCGGCGCCGCCGCCTCATGGCTGGAAAAAAAATGCGACGATCCGTATTATCAGCGCTTTCTCAAAATCATCGTCAAAGAGGTGAGCCGCGTCGAATCGACACTGAAAAGCATGTCAGCCTTTGCCAGCGATGAGGGCCTCAGTCTGGCGCGGCGGGCATTGACGCCGCTGGTTGAGGAAGCGCTTTTGGCCTTGCGCCCGGAACTGCAAGCGGCGGCCATCGTTAGCGTATTCATCCGGTCGTCGGATGAGATTTTCGTCAATGTCGATGCGGAAAAAATGCGGGAAGTATTTCTCCTCTCGATCAAAAACGCTATCTTGGCTATGCCGGAAGGCGGCTCCCTGCGCGTTGAAGTTGACCACGGTGATGGCCAGGCGGTCATTCTGTTCCGCCATAAAGACTGCCCCAACAATTACACTGACTATTTGCGCGGCTGCGGTGATGGCAAGGCGATGATGCCGCTCCAGCATCCTGACAATATTTCAGCTAAAAAAGATATTCAGGGACAGACAGTGGAGCCTTTCCATGATAGTCTGCTTTACAAACTGGCTCTCTCTCTTGCCATGGCCAGGCGGATCGTCTCGCGGCACGGCGGCAATATCTTTTTGAGTCTTTCGGAAGAGGGTGACGCCATCGCCCGTGTCGTTTTGCCGGAGGCGTAACTCTTCATTTTTCTGGAATTTCGGAGCATATCTTATGGCGCATTTTGGTTTTCCCTTGGAAGTGATTGTCGTTTTTTTAGCGGTCATTGCCCTGTCGGTCTATCTCGATCTGTTTACCCATAGAAAAAACGCGGAAATCACCTTGAAGAACGCGGCCTGTTGGTCGGTATTCTGGGTTGGCCTGGCTCTTGCTTTTTATGCTTATCTGTGGGTGGAGTTTGGCAAAGAATGGGCCGCTCTTTATCTTGCTGGTTACGCTCTTGAAAAATCGCTTTCGGTTGATAACCTGATGGTGTTTATGGCAATTTTCGCCTCATTCGGTATCAAGGGTATTTTGCAGCATCGCATTCTTTATTATGGAATCATCGGCGCTTTGATTTTCCGCGCCATTTTCGTCGCCATCGGAACAGGACTGTTTTTGGCCAGTCCATGGGTAGGATTCTTTTTTGCCGCTTTCGTCATCTGGAGCGCCATTAAAATGCTGCAACAATCAGATCATGATGAGGAAATTGAGGATTATACCCATCACTGGTCGGTGCGTTTCACCGGCAAATTCTTTCCAATTTATAAGAAGTTGTATCTGAATCATTTTTTTGTTCGTCACCATGAATTAAATGAGGCGGAGCGAGCATCGGTCACGAGAACCGGCTGGTTGTATGTCACCCCGGCTTTCCTCTGCCTGATGGCGATTGAGACTTCCGACATCGCCTTTGCCTTTGATTCGGTTCCCGCCGTTATCGCGGTGACACATGAGCCGCTATTGGTTTACGCGGCGATGATTTTCGCCATTTTAGGTTTGCGAAGTCTGTATTTCGTCCTCGCCGCTCTGACGAAGTACCTGGTTCACAAGAGCAAGGCGGTCATCTGCTTGCTGTTTTTCATCGGCGCGAAAATGGCGCTGCAATCCTGGAATCATGCCATTGCCGATACCGGTCTGCATATTCCCCCGCATTGGAGTCTGATCATTATCATCGGCACGCTGGCTCTCGGTATCATCGCTTCTTTTGTCTTCCCAGGAAAAAAACTGGAACAGAAGGAATAAACGCGGGAACAGAGCGTTAGCCATGCCTCGTTTCGCCGTGTTCCAGAAAAAGATATCTGTCACGGGGATTTCCGCCTGCGGAACGGCTGGCCGCCGAAGATTGCGGGTTTCCCTTGCCCAACATCACTTTCCCCTTGCCGCCGGTCAAGAAAATAGGGTAGAAAAGCGGCACGGTGGGTGCGCTTTTTTAGAGAAAGCGCGAAGAGGAAAACCGGTGCGAATCCGGTACAAACCAGTCATTGCTGTAAGCGCGTAAAAGCCTGGCTGATGCCAAGACAGAGCGGCATCACGCTGAAGAAGCCGGTCACTGGGGATTCCCTGGGAAGGCCGCTGGGTGGGTGGCGGAAAATCGCCGCCAGCGCGAGTCAGAAAGCCTGCCCGCCGTGACGCGGCATTCGTCCGCGCCGTTCCATATTCACAGCGCTCACTGGAAGCCTCTGTGTCACGAACCGTCATGGTGACGGATGCGTGATGCGGAGAGGCTCGCCTTTCGCTGTCAAAGGTCATAGTTCTCCGCCGGGTTCCCCCACAACAGGAGAAAGCCATGACCGACATGCCTGAAGATGCCAATACCATTTGCGGCCAGATGATCCAGCGGCTGTTGCGCCGCGAGAATCTGTCCGAAGCTGAAACCCGCCAGATGTTTCACCTGATTCTGCGCGGCCAGCCCAGTGACTTTCAGCAGGGCGCCTTCCTCGCCGCTCTGACCGCCAAAGGTGAGACGGCGGCGGAGATTGCCGGCGGCTGGTGGGCGGTTGACGAACTCGACACCGTCCATCCGCCCATTGCCAGGCCAGAGCGCCTGGTTGATACCTGCGGCACCGGCATGGACAGCTGCAAGACCTTCAACATCAGCACCATCGCCTCCGTGGT
>DOMU01000196.1:0-779 GCA_003509305.1 Desulfobulbaceae bacterium
TCACACAGCGACAAGAGATGCCTGGTATCGGTCAGCGCTTTGCCCGCCGCATCAAGCAGGCGGTAGCCGTGGCGGCAGAATTGGGCGCATTCACCGCGGTTGGCGCTGCGGCCCGCCGCCCGCTCGCTGAAAAAACAGCGGCCACTATAGGAAACGCAGAGGGCGCCATGGACGAAACATTCCAGCGGCAGCGTGGTGGCGGCGCGGATGGCGGCGATTTCCTCAAGCGTCAGCTCCCGCGCCAGCACCGCCTGACTGAAACCCAGCTTTTCCAGAAAGGCCACCCAGGCTGGATGGCGGTTATCCATCTGGGTTGAGGCGTGCAGTGCTATTGGCGGCAGATCGCACGCTAACAGGCCGAAATCCTGGATGATCACGGCATCGGCGCCGCAATTCCATAACTGACGGATGATTGCAGCCGCCTCCTCCAGCTCGCGGTCATCCAGCAGGGTGTTCAGCGCCACATAAACGCGGGCGAAGAACTGGTGGGCATATTCAGCGAGGGTGGCAATGTCGGNNAATGCTGTTGGCCGCCGCCTTCCTGGCCCCAAAGCCTGGCCCGCCGATATAGACAGCGTCGGCGCCGTGGTTAATGGCGGCCAGGCCGCATTCCAGGTCACGCGCCGGGGCCAGCAGTTCGATGGGATGGGGCATGTTTATCTGATGGGGAACCATCGATGTAGAATTTCCATCCAGCATAAATCATTGAAATCGGAGACAGCCCGTGATTCAACCGCTGCCGTTGAGCCATACACTAATTCCATTTTTCATTTCAGGAT
>DOMU01000196.1:833-4319 GCA_003509305.1 Desulfobulbaceae bacterium
CGGAGGGAGTCAGGAGGAAAAATCGAAATAGAAATGGAATTACCAACGCCATTCGGGCCAACCAGGACGTGGAAATCCGCGAGCGACAACTTGGTAATCTCCCGGATTCCTTTGAAATTCTTGATTGTGATGCCAATGAGCATGATTGTTCCCCCCTATTTGTCACTGCCCTTTCTTTCTTCAAGGATATTGTTTAATCCACGGCTAAGCCAATGATAAATCCATCAGGGTGATGAAAATCCGGCTTTTCTCCCGGATGGGCCAGCGCAAAATACTCTTTGCCGCCATCATTTTTCGCCAGTACGGCGGCAAGGTTCAGCCGCCACGTGGTTTTGTTTTCTTCCCTCACCGGCAAGTCGCGTATCAGGGCATCCAGCCGGTAGTAATCATGCTCACGCCGAGAGTGGATAACGGGCGGCGGCAGCGGCGGCGCGCTCATCCCCTGGCGGTAGCCGGTGAAATGATAGACGTTCCAGTGGTGTGAGGGCGAGAGGTTGATCTCAAAATAGCCAGGGGTGTTGGCCTGGGCGGCAAAACATTCCCAGCAGGTCGATTGCCACAGTTGATCGCGGCGTTCTCCGATTGAATCAGTTGCGTCGGGTGGCGGTAAAACCAGGGTGGAACGATCGCCGCTCAGGGAAAAAGAAAGGGCCAGGCCACTGGCCGTAAACGTGGCTTCGGCCCACAGCTTGATAGCGGGCAAAAGGCGGGCAGGAGAGGAAGCGGCGCTGAAAGGATGCAGGCGGGGCATGGGAAAACGCCGCCCAGTAAGAACCAGGCGGCGGTGGGCGGTGAGAAATCAGACTTTTTCGACAGCGATGGCCATGCCCTGGCCGCCGCCGATGCAGAGAGAAGCCAGGCCCAGGGCCAGATTGTCACGCTGCATGGCATTTACCAGGGTCAGCAGAATGCGGGCGCCGGTGCAGCCAATCGGATGGCCAAGCGAAATGCCGCTGCCCAGCACGTTGGTTTTCTCCATATCGCAGTTCAGCTCGCGGACGCAGGCGATGGCCTGGGAGGCGAAGGCCTCGTTCAGCTCGATACGGCTGAAATCAGACATTTTCAGATTGGTCTTGCGCAGCAGTTTGCGCACGGCTGGGATCGGGCCGAGACCCATATAGGCCGGGTCAAGACCGGCGGATGACATGCCTTTGATGCGGGCCAAGGGTTTCAGGCCCAGTTCTTTGGCCTTGTCGGCGGACATGAGCAAAAGAGAGGCCGCCGCGTCGTTGATGCCGGAGGCGTTACCGGCGGTGACGGTGCCATCTTTTTTGAAGGCCGGTTTCAGCTTGCCCATTTTTTCGACGCTGGTGTCCATGGGCCGCTCATCAATTTCGAAGGCCAGTGGATCGCCTTTCCGTTGCGGAATCATGACCGGCACGATTTCTTCTTTGAAAACACCGGAAGCTATAGCCGCCATCGCCCGTTTGTGGCTCAGGGCGCCCAGTTCGTCCTGTTCCAGCCGCGTGATGCCGTATTTTTCGGCGATGTTTTCGGCGGTGATGCCCATATGGTAGCCGTAAAATCCCTCGAAAAGGCCATCGAAAAGCAACAGGTCGAGGGCTTTGGCTTCGCCCATGCGCTGGCCCCAGCGCATCGCCGGCAGGGCGTAGGGAACCAGGCTCATATTTTCCATGCCTCCAGCCATAACCACCTCGGCCTCTTCGGCGCGGATGGCCTGTACGGCCAAAGCGACGGCTTCCATACCGGAAGCGCAGAGTTTATTCACAGTGGTGGCCGGAGTCTCCTTCGGGATACCGGCGCGGATCATCGCCTGGCGGGCGGTGTTCTGGCCGAGGCCGGCGGCGAGAACGTTGCCAAGAAAGACATAATCAATCTCGACCGGTTTGGCGTTCTGGTCGTAGTCATGATACCGCTGTTCCAGTTCAATCATGCCGCCGGTTTTCAGTTTGTCCGGTTCATCGGCGTAGTGCTCGGCGCTGGTCACCGGGCGCAGGCCCAGTTTTTTCAGGGTGCCTTTCATGACCGCCGCGCCCAAATCGACGACAGGGGTTGATTTCAGACTGCCGCCGTAGGCGCCAATCGCGGTACGACAACCACCAACAATAACCACTTCTTTCATAATCGTTCCTCCTTTGAAAAAATCTTCCTTAAAAATCCACCAGTTCAACATACAAGATCATGACCGCGTTCGGCGGGATCGGGCCGCGGCCATCCGGGCCATAGCCCAGTTCGGACGGGATGATCAGCGTCCGTTTTTCCCCTTTTTTCATTGACAGCAGCGCCTCGTCCCAGCCTTTGATGACCTGCCCCTGGCCGACCGCGAATTCGATCGGTTCTCCGCGCTTGTAGGAACTGTCGAATTCCTGATCATCCAACAGCCGTCCGCTGTAGTGCACGGCCACGCGGTCGCCGGGTTTCGGCGTCGCCTCGCCTTCGCCCTCTTTTGTGACCACATACTTCAGGCCGGATTTCGTGGTGATGGCCTTCGGCCAGTTCTTTTCGACCAGTCTGGCCTGCTCAAGGACGGCTGCTTTGGCCCGCTCCTCTCTGCGGCTTTCCAGAGTCGATAAAAGTTCTCCGAAGGCGGCGTCATCGGTTTTGAAGGCTTCGGCCTCGGCGCCGACGCGCTTGATCGTCACCGATTTGATCATATCGCCCTGACGGATTTTATTGACCACATCCAGACCGGCGACGACGTGGCCGAAAACCGTGTGCTTACCGTCGAGCCAGGGCGTCGCCACATGGGTGATGAAGAACTGGCTGCCGTTCGTGCCGGGGCCGGCGTTCGCCATGGAGAGGATGCCGGGGGAGTCGTGGCGGAGCGAGGGGACGAATTCGTCCATGAACTGGTAGCCGGGGCCGGAGGTTCCG
This sequence comes from Desulfobulbaceae bacterium, assembly GCA_003509305.1. Classification (GTDB taxonomy): domain Bacteria; phylum Desulfobacterota; class Desulfobulbia; order Desulfobulbales; family Desulfocapsaceae; genus UBA8130. The sequence continues at coordinate 3,669 of DOMU01000196.1, forward strand.
GTGCCGGTGGGGTCGCCGCCCTGGATCATGAAGTCGGCGATGACGCGGTGGAAAACAATCCCGTCGTAGTAGGGCTGGCCGGGGGATTTGACCTTGTTGTCGATCGTGCCCTCGGCGAGGCCGACGAAGTTGGCGACAGTCATGGGCGTCTGTTTGTAGAACAGCTCCGCGACGATGACGCCCTTCGTGGTGTCGAGGCGCGCGTAGAGTCCGTCGGGCAGGTTTTCCTGCGCGTCCGCGGGCGCGGCGAAGAGGGCGAAGAAGGGCGCGACTGCCAGAGACGCGCGGAAGACGTTGTTCATGATCATCCTTTTCATTGCTTATGTCCTTGCGGCATGGGAAAGAAAAACGGAATTGAACATTCTACGAAAAAAAGAGCGCCGTGCATATCAATAAATCTTCGCCCCGTTTCTGATGAAGGACAGGCATTTCTCCGGCGTCAGGGACGGGCTGTACAGCCAGCCCTGGATGCGCGTGCAACCGAGGCTTTGCAGCGTCTTCAACTGTTCGACATTGTCCACGTACTCGACAAGCGCGTCTATGCCCAGCGATCGGCAGAGCTCCGCGACGGTGTGGACGATTTCCGAGGAGTGCCTGCTCGTCTCCACGTCCTTCGAGAGCACGCGATCGATCTTGAGGGTGTCGACGGGA
>DOMU01000072.1:0-3517 GCA_003509305.1 Desulfobulbaceae bacterium
GGCGGCAAAAGAGCCGGTGGCCGGCGTTGCCGCTTGGCCAGCGGCCTGAACGCCGGACGAAAAAATGACCGGCGCAAAATTACGGTTCAAAGTTTTGCTATAGAAGTTGGGGAGTTCCATATCGACGGACAAGGTCATTTGCTGGCCTTTTTCCACCTTCTGTTCCGGCATGGCCACCCAGTGCTCGCCGCTGTCATTTGTTAACAGAACATAGGTGTATCCACCGCTGTTCATGCTTTCGGTGACGGTGCCCGTGACCGAGCTGGCGGCGTCGGCGATACCAGTGGCAGACAGAGCGAAACAAAAAAACGAAGCGGTAATGAAGTGGGAAAGACGCATGGGATTCTCCTGGAAATGATGGATCACGGTAAATTGATGGGCAATGCGGCAGAATAATCATCCGGCAACGGGCGGACAATGGCCAGCGTTCATTCACTGCCCGCCAACGTCCTGTCATACAATTTGCCGACGCCGTATTCTTTGCGGCGTTGGAACTTTTCATAGGATGGGCCGATCAGTTGCATCTCCGGGTAGAGTTTCTGAACCTGCACGGCGATTTCCATCTCTTTGGTGCAGCCGGTCGAATAGGTGGAATCTTTACCAGCCCACTCCGGCGGCACTTTTTTGCCCATGAGTTCAAAGGCTTTGACGATGTCGTCCATGGTCTGGAAANNCGCTGGAAAATCTCCCACATATACATGATATCGTCGGCGTCCATGCCCTCGATGAAGTGTTCGCCGGGGTTGATAATCAACACATCGTCCAGAGACGAGCGCAGGTATTCGACAAAGACTTTTAGTATTTCTTTGGCGGTGTTGAGCTGGCCGGGAATCGAGCCGACAATTGCCGAATAGAAGATCACTGTCTTGCCGCTCTCCTTTTCGTGCTCGGCCGTGTGGATCAATTCTTCAGCCATCCGCCTCAGCGTGGCGCGCGAGAAGCGCACCGCCTTCGGGTGGTGCGGTTTGAGCAGGATGTCCAGCTCGCCGTCATCGCCCGGAATGATCGAAATAATATCCCGCGTGAACTGAAAATGATTCGATACCGTATCGCGGCCACCTGGATTGCGGTAAACGGCCAGATTGGCCTCTTTGAAGGCCCTGGCATAGGTGACGGAAGTCAAGAGCGGGTTGAACGGCTCGCGGGTCCCATCGGAGATGACCAGAAGACGGTTGTCGCTATCTAAGTAACGCAGCAAGGCGTTTTTCGAGATGCCAGGGTCGGCGATGATGTCGGCGTCTTCGAGCAGGTTAATCAACACTGGATCTTCGAGCAAATCGGCAAGGGAAACGCGGTGGTAGTAAAAATCCTGTTTCACCGCGAGAATCACTTTGATGCCGAGCTTCATCAGCATCCTGAGGATAGCGATATCGAAAACGATTTCACCGGAAGCGCCGCCGACCCACAAAACGCATCGCCGGCGTTTACCGGCGATGACATCGGCCAGCCAGTCGCAGAGCCATGACCATTCCGGAGTATCGAGCGGTCTGTTCATCACCGCCTGCACGTTAGCGATGTCCGGCGGCTGGTCTCCGCTCCAGAGAGAACGGATGGTCGAAAGGCGCAGCAGGCGGCGCAGGCGCAGGAGATGCAGTTGCAGATCGATATCGGTCAGTGTCGAATGAGAGCAAATATCCAGCCCCGCCGGCGAATTGAAGGCCATCTTGAAGGCTTCGGAATTCAGGAAGGCATCGGCGCGGCGATTTTCCGCCTCGCGTTCGGCGGCGAGTGGCCGGTCGATGTCGCTGATCGAAGTGAAAATGCGCAGGAGGCTCTCCTCGATCCGCCCCGGCAGCCGCACCCTGCTGGCGGTATCGTGGTTGTATTTATTCGTCAAGAGGCTGAGCAGATAATGCTGCTTGTATGAGTCGGTCACCACCGTCCGTACCAGTTTTTCCAGCCGCGTCCAGATGCCGATGTATTCAGAAATCAGCATGGTGTCGGCCCGTTTTTCGAGAATTGCCTTGAAAAGCGCGTCGGAACAAGGGTAGTACAGCTCGCCCTCTTCGAGATGGATGATGAACTTAAGCTGCTCCGGCGAGGCCACCTCGCTGGAATTGGCCTCGTAAGAGAGATGGTTTTCCGTGAAAAAGTTGGTCAGCCAGGCGTCCCGGTCCGGGTCCTGGCCTTTGATGTAAATAAAGGGTTTGGTCATGGCGATTTCCTTAGATTTCAGCGCAAGGCGCCTTGGTGCTGGCGTTCACTGTGGCGTGTAAAATGACAGTGTACCGGAAAGACGGCAAAAAATCCCGATAGTGTTGGCCATGCTGAGTTTTGTCGCTTTCCCTGTTGCGTCTGGCTTCTCAGAAGTGTAAACAAGAAAACCTTATCGATATTTCCAACCATAAAAACGTGGGCTGACATGGCATTTTTACCGGTGATTGGCCGGTCAATCAAAAAACAACTGGAAGAGCGCGAGGAGAAAACGCTGTCGCCGTTCGCGGCCTTAAGCCGCAATTCCCGTGGCCGCCGCATTGAGGAGGAAGACGTTGTTGCCGATATCCGCCTGCCCTTTCAATGTGACCGCGACCGCATCACGCACTCAAAAACCTTCCGCCGCCTGCAACACAAAACCCAGGTTTTTTTGTCACCGACCGGTGACCACTACCGCACGCGGCTGACCCATGTGCTCGAAGTATCGCAGATCGCAAGAACCATCGCCAGCGCCCTCTGCCTGAACGAACCGCTGGTCGAGGCCATCGCTTTGGGTCACGATCTGGGCCATACGCCCTTCGGTCACGCCGGTGAAGCGACCTTGAACGAGCTGCATCCGGGTGGTTTCAAGCACTATACCCACAGCCTGCGTGTCGTCGATTGCCTCGAAAACAACGGCAAGGGTCTGAACCTGACCTATGAAGTACGCGATGGCATCGTTCATCACTCAAAAGGCACAGGAGACATCATCCCGAAAGATCCGGGCAAACTGGCGGCGACGCTGGAAGGACAGGTGGTGCGGCTGGCCGACATCATTGCCTATGTCAACCATGACCTCGACGACGCCATACGCGCCCGCATTATCAAAGAAGATGATTTGCCGCGGCCCATCCTCGCCGTGGTCGGCGACCGGCATTCGCGGCGGATCGGCGCCATGGTGCGCGATGTCATCGTCCAGACGCTCAGCCACGACGACGGCGGCCTGCATATCAGCGAGGAAATGCTTTCCGCCATCACCGATTTGCGCGCCTTTCTCTTTGCCAACGTCTACCGCTGCGCCCAGGTGCATCGCGAATTCGAAAAAGCTGGCTGGGTCATCCGCCACCTCTACGCTCATCTGTTGGAATTTGGCCTGGTTCGCCGCGAAGGCCGGGATTGGCGGCGGGAGGCGCGCCCAGCCAGTTGGCACGATGATAGCNNCGGCATGACCGACCGCTACGCCCTTGACCTGTACGAATATATTTTTCTGCCCCGTCCCTGGAATCAGCGCTGACCAGGCTCGCTGACCGTTGCTGTCCCCATCTTTTTCAGAACCATTCATCATGACCGAAACACTGTTAGCCAAAAGTTACGAATTTGCCGC
>DOMU01000072.1:3689-3849 GCA_003509305.1 Desulfobulbaceae bacterium
CGCCGGCATCGCCACCCAGAACGTCGTCGAAAAACAGCTTAAGGCCGAAGGCAAAACAAAAAACGATTTGGGCCGCGACGCCTTTATCGAACGGGTCTGGCAGTGGAAAGAGGAATACGGCGAAAACATCCGGCGGCAGATCAAGGCCATGGGCGCTTCC
>DOMU01000230.1:0-3657 GCA_003509305.1 Desulfobulbaceae bacterium
GATCTCCTCCAGACGCTCGCGGGCTATCTCGGCAAGCCATAACTTAAACGGCTCGGCTTTGGGCGAGGGGATGGACTGTATCAGCCGGAACAGCTGCTCCACGTCGGCGACGTCGGTCAGGCGCATTTTGCCATCAGGAGCGCGCATTTTCAAACCGTGACAATTTGTCACGGTTTCATTCCCCTCCTCTTTCAGGCGTTGTTTTAACTTACGCCAATATGCCGCCGGATCAATGCTTTCCGTCAGCGCCGCAATCACATCCACTATGGATATGTACCATTTTTCACGTTCCGCATCCCAGACAGAGCGGACTTTTCTGTTCTCAAACAGTTTGATATTCGTTTCTTTTGCCATAATTATGCCATGGTAAAGTTACTTCTCCACTTCTTCCACCTGCTCCTCTTTCTTTGCTTCTCCTTCGCACATCGTGGATGCGGCGGGCGCTAGGGCAATGGTGTTGTCCTCATTTTTCCATATTTTTACTTCCGGGGCCGCGCCCAGCCTCGGCGTGCCGCCCACAACGCCAGCACAGCGGCAGAAAAACGGCCAGCAGAACAAGGAAATACCAGGGGAAAAGGCGCACGGCGGGGATAAAACCGGCGGCGCCATCGGCAGTCGTGTCGTGGCCGGCCCGCATGGCGAAGGCGAACAAAATGCCGGCCAGGCCGTAACCGAGGTTGAAGACCATGCCTTTGAAACTCAGCACGGTGGCGCGGATGCCGCTGTCGCAGATGGCGTTGAGATAATGGCTGGTGAAAAACGAGGTCAGCGTCATAGCCATGAATGTCAGCAGGACGGCGGTGATGCCCAGCCATAATTGGAAGCTTGCCAACAAAAAGAATCCGGTCAGGCTGATGGCGGCGGTAATCAGCCAGTTGACGCCGAGGGGATAGCGGCCAACCAGCCATTCGGCGAGCTTCGGCACAAAGAGGCCCATCACCGATACAGCGGCGTTGACCAGGCCGAAGCGCGATTCCGCCAGTCCGCAAACGCGGAAATACTGGCTGGTTATGGTCGCGATCAGGCGCAGGATATGGTCATAGGCCATGCCGATGAAGATAATCGCCATGGCCAGTTTAGTCGCCACAATCCAGCGGGCGGCGGTGGCGATGTTGGCCGTGCCGCGCCGCAGTTGCCGGAGAAAGCCGCCTCGCCTGAGCCGGGCTTTCTCCTGGAAGGCCAGGGCTACGGGCAGGTTGATGATGGCCAGCGCCAGTGCCGCGTACATGGGAAAGCGCATGGTGTCGCTCTGGGTCAGGTGCGGGACGAGGCCAAAATATCCACACAGTGTATTCATCGCCGCCGGGTCGTAAAGCATGGCGCCGCTGATCGAAGTGACAACAAAAAAGAGCGCGGTCAGGCGCATCTGAGCCGAGAGCGCTTTCGGCCATTCATAGGCCAGGCCCGCCGCCGCGAGACTATCATAGGCGAGGGCCTCGTCAGTGCCACTCGAGGCGGCGTCGGCAAGACCGCTGAGGACGCGGCTTGCGAGAAAAAGAGAAAAAAGCAACGAGGCATTGCCGGTCGGGGCAAAGGCCATAGCGGCCAGTTCAACAGTGGTCAGCGCCGCCGCCAGCACGACCAGACGTTTGCGGCCAAAAGCATCGGCCAGGGCGCCGGAAGGCACTTCGGCGGCGACCACGGTCAAGGCCCAGATGGTGTTCAACAGGGAAAACTGTTCGACGGTCAGGCCGTAATCGACAAAGAGAATTGTGAAAACCGGGTAGTAAAAGCGGTTATTGAAAAAAACCCGGAAGGCGATGAACAGCCGGATATTTCTGATGGCAAAAACGCCGCCCGTCATGGCCGCTCGTGGGTAATGCCTAAAATCGTGTGCCAGACCTGGCCGGAACACCAGCGCTTGAGAATGGATACCGGCATCCGCCGCAGGCGGGCGACGATCTTTTCCGCCTCGCTTGGCAAAAGCCCAGAGAGGATGAACCACTTCTGGCGCGGAAAATCATCCGAGGCGACGATCTTTTTCATAACCTGAAAATGGATATTGGCGACCAAGAGATCACAGGCGACGCCCATCTGCTCTTCGGCGCGACCGACCACCGGCAGAATCAGGCGATCGAGGCCATTCAGGCGGACATTTTCCGCCGTCGTCCGCACCGCCAATTCGTTGAGATCGACGGCGAGCGTCCTGGCGCAGCCGAGTTTGGCCGCCGCGAGCGATAAGATGCCGGTGCCGCAGCCGAGGTCAATCATCGTGGCCACCTTGCCGCCGGCCATGGCGATAGAAATCGCCGTCAGGCAATCCTGGGTGGTGGCGTGCATACCGTTGCCGAAGACGACGCCGGCATCAAGGGTAATGGCAATGTCGTCTTTTTCGGCGGCGGCCTTGAGCCACGGCGGGTTGAAAAGAAATTTCCCCAGCCGAAACGGCGTGATCGCTCCACCTTGCCAATCCTGATAGCTCATCTCATAGCGGTCGAGCAGCTTGACGCCCGGCGTATTCGCGACAAGCGCCGCGACGGTTTCATCCGCCGCTTCGAGGAAGAAGAGAAAGGAAAAATCCTCTTCCTCCCAGTTGCCGACAAAGCCTGGGGCGTTGATGCGGAAACCGGCGGCGAAGCGGCCTTCGAGATAATAAATAGAGAGGATAGAATCGGGACGGAGTCGGGCGGCGGTCGGTGGCATGGATAGGTCTGGGTTATGAACGGGATGGCTGGACGACATGGCTTCAAAACCAGGGAACATACCATGGAAGCGCCGCGCCGTGGCAAAATGATTAGGCAATCGATAGCGAAGCTGATAAAAGAGGGGGCGTTTTTCCCGGCGACCAGGCGCCGTTTTACCCCCATCAACAAGAGGAGCCGTAATGAGCCGCATCACCGTCAAGAATCCCGTCGTTGAACTCGATGGCGACGAGATGACCCGTATCATCTGGAAGTTCATCAAAGAAAAACTGATTCTCCCTTATCTGGAAATCGACCTGCGTTCCTACGATCTTTCCATTCAGCACCGCGACGCTACCTCCGACCAGGTGACGCTCGACGCGGCGAAAGCGATCAAAACCTGCCGGGTCGGCGTCAAATGCGCCACCATCACGCCGGACGAGGCGCGCGTGCGGGAATTCTCGCTGCAAAAGATGTGGAAATCGCCAAACGGCACCATCCGCAACATCATCGGCGGCACGGTTTTCCGTCAGCCGATCATCTGCCGAAATATCCCGCGCCTGGTACCGGGCTGGACAAAACCGATCGTTATTGGCCGCCACGCCTTTGGTGATCAGTATAAGGCCACCGACTTCATTGTGCCCGGCCCCGGAAAACTGACGATGACCTTTACACCGGCGGACGGCGGCGCCCCGGTCGAATACGAGGTCTTCGACTTCCCCGGCGCCGGTTGCGCCATGGGCATGTACAACCTGGATGAATCCATCCGTGGTTTCGCCCGCTCGTGCATGAACTATGGCCTGACTCTGGGCTGGCCGGTTTACCTTTCAACCAAAAATACCATCTTGAAAAAGTACGATGGCCGCTTCAAAGATATTTTCCAGGATGTCTTCGAGCGCGAATTCGCCGCCAAGTTCGCCGAAAAAGGTATCAGCTACGAGCACCGGCTGATTGACGACATGGTGGCCAGCGCCCTGAAATGGCCGGGCGGCTTCGTCTGGGCCTGCAAGAATTACGACGGCGACGTGATGAGCGA
>DOMU01000230.1:3701-4747 GCA_003509305.1 Desulfobulbaceae bacterium
CCCCCGCCACTATCGTCTGCACCAGAAAGGCCAGGCCACCTCGACCAACCCGATCGCCTCAATCTTCGCCTGGACACGCGGCCTGTGGTATCGCGGCACCTTCGACGCGACGCCGGACGTGGTCCGCTTCGCCGAAAACCTTGAGCGGGTCTGCATCGAAGCGGTGGAAGCCGGCTTCATGACCAAAGACCTGGCGCTTTTGGTCGGCAACAGCCAGAAGTGGTTGAGCACGGAAGAGTTTCTCGCCGAAGTGGAGGGCCGCTTGCGGCAGGCTATGGCGTAACACTATACGCGGGATAAAAGGCCGACGATCTCAGATCAGTCCGGCGGGGCGGCCAGGCCAAAGAATAGCCGGGCAGGGTGCCGTATTGCTGACCGGAGGAATACGACAGCCCCGCTTTATGCCCGTCTCTTTGTTCATTCACCGATTGATTATCGCGGTTGACAAGCATCATGACGACATCCGACCTTCCTTCTCTTGGCGAGCTTCCGCGACGACTTCCATGAGCCATAACGTATCTTATCCTTACCGCGAAATTATCCGTGTCGGGCTGCCGCTGGTGCTCTGCATGTCGGCGGTGACGCTGATGGAGTTCGTCGATCGCCTTTTTCTTAGCCACTACAGTGTTGAGGCGATTTCGGCGGCCAGCCCGGCGGGTATTTCCGCTTTCTTTTTCATCGCCTTTTTCGCCGGAGCGGCTGGCTATACCGGGGTTTTCGTCGCCCAATACCATGGCCAGGGCGAACACAAAGCCATCGGCGTCATCCTCTGGCAGGGGATATACTGCTCGCTGGCGGCGGGCACGGCTTGCTTTCTCATCGGTGCCTTGGCCGCTGAACCGCTCTTCGCCCTGGCCGGCCACGATGAAATGGTGCAGAAACTGGAAGTGGAATATTTTTCCGTCCTGTGCCAGGGTGGCTTTTTTTATATCGCCACCCAGTGTCTGGCTTCGTTTTTCAGTGGTCGCGGCCAGACCAGGCCGGTGCTGTTCATCACGCTCGCCGGTATTCTGATCAATATTCCGCTCGATTATGCGCTTATTTTC
>DOMU01000230.1:4773-5819 GCA_003509305.1 Desulfobulbaceae bacterium
CATCAGCGCTCTGCTGCTGGTGGCGCTGATGGCTTCCGGAAAACACAGCTCCTACGGCCTCTTGCGCCGCTGGCGTTTTCAGCCATCTTTGTGCTGGCGCCTTTTGCGCTACGGCGTGCCGGGTTCCTTGCAGATAAGTTTTGACCTTCTTGCCTTCACCATCTTTCTGCTGCTCATTGGCCGCCTCGGCACGACGGCGCTGGCCGCCGCCAACATCGCCTTCACCATCAATTCCCTGGCCTTCATGCCGGCGGCGGGCGTGTCCCAGACGGTCAGTATCCTGGTTGGGCAGGCCCTGGGGCAGGGCAGGCCGGAAAAAGCCGGAGCCGTCGTCTGGGGCAGCATCCATCTGCTGTTGTTTTTTACCTTCAGCCTCGACATGGCCTTCATTTTCTTTCCAGACAGCATCTTCGGCCTGTTCGTGGCCACGGGAAACACCCCGGAAACCACCGCGGCGCTGTTGGCCAACGGGAGAATGCTGCTCAGGATCATCGCCATCTACCTGATGTTCGAGGCCCTGTACATGATCTTCAGCGGCGTTTTGCGCGGGGCGGGCGACACGCGATTCCTCATGATCTGTCCCGGCATCTGCTATTTCTGCTGCCTGGTTGTTCCGGCCTGGATATCGGTCATGTACTGGCCGAAGACGCTGTTTGCCACCTGCCTGTGGCTGGACGTCCTCGTCGTCTCACTCTTCGCCTGCACCGCCTGGCGCTACCGCCAGGGCCGGTGGAAAGGAATGCTGGTCATTGATACTGAGAAGCACGCCCGATGAAGACCGCCCCACGCCTGATATGCCATCACAATGACGGATGCGCCGACAACGTTCGTCCACGGCGGCTCAGCGACCGGTTCGTCCTGGATTCTGTCACCATGGCGCGGGTGGCCAGCGGCTGGTGCCGACGCTGCCGTCGTTGGCATTGGCTGGGTCTTGGCACGAGTCCGCTTCATGCCCGGAAACTGGCCGAGCGACTGACGCGCAAACGGGCGATTGCCGATGGCGCCGCTACCGAACTGGCAACTGATTCCCTCTTTCTGCCTGGTGG
>DOMU01000020.1:0-1707 GCA_003509305.1 Desulfobulbaceae bacterium
GCTCATCACCTCGACGCGCCAGCCCATGGTTTCGGCAAACCTGCTGTACATGCGAAACAAATCACCGGCAAAGAGCGCCGACTCGTCGCCGCCAGTACCGGCGCGGATCTCGAGGAAAATATTTTTGTCATCGTTCGGGTCTTTCGGCAAGAGGACTATCCGCAGCTCCTGCTCGAGTTCCCGCATCCGTTCTTCTGATTCTCCCAGTTCAGTCCGGGCTAATTCACGCAGCTCTTCTTCCTCTTTATCGTCCCAGAGGATGGCTTTTGCCTGCCGCGTTTGTTCGACCGCCACCTGATAGGCCTGATACAGTTCATGCAGGCGGCTCAGTTGCGCGTGTTCGCGGGCGCAGCGCTGGTATTCCCTCTGGTTGCGCACCAACGACGGGTCAGCCAAACGGCCTTCGACATCGGCCAGCCTGCCATCCAGATCAGCGAATCGTTCAAACATGAGAAAAAATCCACAGCCACGCCGGGGGCGCCGCTGTGGACCAGAAAATGGAGAGAGGAAGAGGAATTATTTTTTGTCGCCAGACTTCTCGAAATGCTTGGCGTAACGCTTTTTGAACTTGTCGATACGGCCAGCGGTATCGATCAGTTTTTGCTTACCGGTGAAATAGGGATGACAGGCCGAGCAAATCTCGACCTTCATTTCCGGCAAAACCGAACCCAGCTCAAATTCGGCGCCACAGGCGCAGACCGCCGTGATTTTATTATACTTCGGATGAATGCCATCTTTCATGACCAGCCGTCCTTTCCGCCGCGAATAGGCGGAGCGCAATGGGATTAAAGATACAACGGTAAAACCGCTAATGTGAATTCAATAGAATAGATTTTCAGCGCCTTTTTGGCAAGTCAATTCCTGCCCTAGCCATTCATGGCATCGAGAAAATCCTGGTTGGTTTTTTCGATCTTCATCTTGTCGAGCAAAAACTCCATGCTGTCGGCGGGATTCATCGAGTTGAGCAGTTTGCGTAAAATCCAGATGCGGTTCAGGGCCTCCGGCTGCAACAACAGTTCTTCTTTGCGTGTGCCGGAGCGCTTCAGGTCGATGGCCGGGAAAATGCGTTTGTCGGCCATCTTGCGGTCGAGTACCAGCTCCATATTGCCAGTGCCCTTGAATTCCTCGAAAATGACTTCATCCATCTTACTGCCGGTTTCAATCAATGCGGTAGCGAGAATCGTCAGGCTTCCGCCTTCTTCGATATTGCGCGCGGCGCCAAAGAAGCGTTTCGGGCGATGCAGGGCATTAGCCTCGACACCGCCGGAGAGAATTTTGCCGCTGGCGGGTGTCACCGTATTGTAGGCGCGGGCCAGCCTCGTGATGCTGTCGAGCAGAATCACCACGTCTTTTTTGTGTTCGACCAGGCGCTTNNGCCTTTTCGATAACCATCTCGGCGACCTGAATATGGCGCTGCGGCGGCTCGTCGAACGTGGAGCTGACCACCTCGGCGGCGTCCACCGTCCGGCTCATCTCGGTGACTTCCTCTGGCCGCTCGTCGATTAAGAGGACGATCAGATAGACTTCTTTATGGTTGTGGACGATGGCGTTGGCGATCTTCTGCATTAAAACCGTCTTACCGGTACGCGGTGGCGCGACAATTAAGCCGCGCTGACCTTTGCCCAAGGGGCAAAACATGTCCATGACGCGAGTCGAGTAATTGTCGGGCTGCCATTCGAGGTTGAACTTTTCCGTCGGGTGCAAAGG
>DOMU01000020.1:1713-7279 GCA_003509305.1 Desulfobulbaceae bacterium
GGGTCGAAGTTGATAGTCTCAATCTTCAGAAGAGCGAAATAGCGTTCACCCTCTTTCGGCGACCGCACCAGGCCGTCGATAACATCGCCGGTGTGCAGATTGAGCCGCCTGATCTGCGACGGCGAAACGTAAATATCGTCAGGCCCNNAGGGCGCGCAGGAAGCCAAAACCGTCGGGCAGGATTTCGAGCACGCCGCTGCCGCGCATCCTGCCATCTTTGTCGGCCTGGGTCTGTAACAAGGAAAAGATCAGTTCCTGCTTGCGCATCGAGCTGTAACCCTCGATGTTGAAATTTCGCGCGAGTTTGACCAGCTCGCCGATTTTCATGACTTTCAGTTCAGCCAGATTCATTTCCGAATTCTCTCTCTCCAAAAAATGGCGCGTGGGAATGCGCTAGAATGATCCGCGCCAGGATGGCGCGAAGGGTTTACGGTAATAAAGGCAAGGCCATAATAAAGGGGTATTGATACAAGCGGCGGATACAACTCCGGCGTGGAGCGCGAAAGGGCATCATACAAGCGGAAGACCGCGTGGCCGGAAAACAAACGAACCCCCTGACCACGGACTTGAGAAGTATGACAATTTTTTTTCAGGAATCAGCGCGAACCGCTATGGATAAACCAAGACCGCAAACAAACCGTTTTGAAGCCTTCGCCGCCGCGCCCGGCAAATTGACCCCTGAGGCGCATCGCGAAGACGGCGGCAGATTAGCCGCTGATAAACCGGCTGTCAAGCGCCGCCACGCGCTTCACAGGAAATTTTACCGCAAAAGTTTTGTGACTCCCAATTCAGATCTTTCGGCGGATAACCTCATGGGTAAAACGATCAATATTCTTGGCGGTGATACCCGCCTCCTGACAGTATTCGCGAACCCGCCCAACCCTGGCCGTGTCGCGCAAATCGGCAAGCCCGGAAAAAGCGCCGAGCCGCCGCCCAACCCGGTACAGCAGGCGCTCTTCGTCCGGCAGCGCCAGAAAAGCCTTCGGCATGGCGGCGAGGCGCTCTTTGTCCTGCGGGAAAATGCCATCCATATCCTCGAAGAGATTCAGGATATGGTCGCTTTTCAGGTGGCTGTTGATGCCGCTCAGGGCATCCAGGAAGAGCGCCATCTCGCGAGCCATATCCTCATCGTTCAGCGGGATAAAACCCTGAGGCCAGTTGCGCACAAACAGTTCCGGGTCAGCCGGCATGGCGAAGCTGCGCAGACGGATGAAATCGGGGTTGATGGCGGAAAGCGCCGCAGCGCTTTCCAGGGCGTGCTCGCGCGACAACTCTTTGCCACCCAGACCGGGCATGATGTATTCCGACAGTTCGATGCCAGCCTCTTTGACCAGACGCCCGGCGCGAATGTGCTCTTCCTGGGTCACGCCTTTCTTCACCAGGGCCAAGAGACGGTCGCTGCCACTTTCCATGCCGATATGGATACGCGATAGCCCGGCCTCACGCATGGCCCGAAGATCGGCCAAAGCCATGCGCGCCACCGTGTGCGAACGGGCGTAGGAGGTGACACGCTTTACCCAGGGGAAAGATTCCTGCAGAAACCTGAGAATCGTCAAGAGCCGCTCTGGTTTGATGATCAGGCTGTCGGCATCCTGGATGAAGACCGATTCCGCCCCCGCCGCCAGCCAATACCGGGCCGCATACCAGGCGCCCTGGTCAGCGTCAGGGATTGACCTGGGTAGCGCATCCGCGCCATTGACCCGAAAGGCCGCGACCGCCTCGGCCACGCGGGCAATATCCTCCAGCACATCATCCACCGGGCGCAGGGAAAAGCGCTGGTCTTTATAAACCGGGCAGAAGGCGCAGTGGTTCCACGGGCAGTTGCGTGTCACACGGATTAAGAGGCTTGCGGCTTCGCTCGGTGGCCGGATCGGCCCCTGCTCGAAACCGGCATAATCGGCGGAAAGCTGGCGGGTATTTTGCATAGTTCACTCCTTTATCCCTAACTCTCTTGCCCTGGAAAAAGCCTCAATAGCCTCCTGGTCACGACCAAGTCGAAGCAGTATCTTGCCTTTAATATCCCAAAACATTCCATTATTCGGATCCAGCTCAATAACTTTTTCATACGACTCGCAAGCTTTTCCCCAATCCCTGAGGGAAACAAGTGCATTGCCTTTTCTAGCCCAGGTATTCACATCATCCGGTTTCAACTCGATAGCTTTATCATAAGCCTCAATAGCCTTACCATAACATGAAATATATTCTAGAAAGAGCCCCTTATTAGTCCAAAAAAAAGCTTCATCCGGATTCAACTCGATAGTTTTATCAAAAGCCTCAACAGCCTCTTTATTGCGCCCCAAGCTCGAAAGAGTATGCGCCTTAAGGAGCCAAATCGCCGCAAAATCCGGTTTCAATTCAATAGCTTTATCAAAAGCCTGAAGAGCGAGTCTGTGATTATCACATCCATTCAGGGCCATCCCTTTGCCCAACCATGCTTCTGCAGAAGCGGGATACACAAGCGTTGCCGAACAGCAAAGCGCCAATGCTTTTTTATAATCTCCAGCCAATCCAGCAGTCGCTGCCTTATTCATCAGCACATCAACAGCCTTTTCTTCCTCGGAACGAGTATCGGTAGCAGAACTATCGGCCAAAGATTTGCCGCCCAAGTGCAGCGCCAGTTTATCAAGCCCAGTTTCAAAATCAGGAAACAGATCGTACTGCTGTTGGATGGATAAGCGATGATCACCGCGCCCGCAGTCTTCCAGGCGGGCTGGAATAATGGCAAAGGAATTTATCGGCTGGGCCTGGGCAATGTCGTAGGCCCAGTTCAGTTCCTCATCCTGAAAGCCGGGGCTGGTATCGCCGGTCTTTTTCAAAGCGGCTTCACTGATGCAGATGACAAAGTAACGGCTGGAGACAATGGCTTTTTTTATCTGCGGCTTATATGGCCCTGGCCGCAGGTCTTCCTTATCAAACCACACCCTCAGACCCCGCTGCTTCAGCCCCGCATACACCTGGCGGGCTATCTCCAGATTTCCGCTGGCGTAGCTGAGAAAGACCTGCTTATCGCTCATAGATGGCACCTACATGATATTTTGAAAAACTCAAAAAAGGAACTTGTCTGAATCACTCATTTCCCCATCATCCGCACCAGCATTTCCTCAAGGACAATGCCGGTGGGCAGGGCCGAGCCTTTCAGTTGGTATTCGGCCTGCAAAACGCTTTCCAGATTATCCCGTAAGACTGGGATACTGTTACGGGCGGCGGTGGCAAAAGTATTGAACAGGGCATAGGGATGCCCCTGCAACTGGTCGGGGAACTGGCCCTTCTCCTTTAAGGCGGGCAGGTAGTTATTCTGAAAATGCTGGAAGTTCATGCCGGGACGCCAAGGCGGATCGCTCTGTTCCTGAAGCGCCTTAAAAATCAACAGCCTGCGAAAGAAGTTGCGCATGGCGGCAAGAATCGCCAAAGCATGAACACCGCCGTATTGCAGATGCGACAGGGTGGTGAGCGCCCGGCCCTTGTCGCCTTTGGCAAAGGCGTCGGTCAGCTCGAACAGGGCGTCTTCGCGAGTGCGGCCCGTCAGCAGCTCGACATCGGCGCGGCTGATTTTCTCGCGCTCGCCGCAGTAAAGGGCCAGCTTTTCCGCCTCGATGGCCACGGCATCGGGATGAAAACCGCTGCGAGCAAAGAGCAGCTCCAAAGCGCCAGGCTCGATCTTCTTGCCCAAGGCCGAAAGCCGGCCGGCGACAACATCACGCAGCACCGCATCCTGCTCATTTCTGGCGGCGGCGCTGGCGCCCACCGCCACCGCGCAATCGACGGCGACAGCGACCGGGCTTTTTTNNCTTTTTTTGATGAAGGTAAAGAGGCGCTGGCGCTTATCGACGTTGCCGCAGGTGAGGAGCAGATAATGCCCGGCGGGAAAGCCTCTTTCAAGCGCCGCCCGATACATATCGGCTAATAGTGTGGCGTTGCCCTCTTTTTTATCCGCATCGGCGGCAATCGCCCCGCTGTCATTTCCCGCTGATTCATCCGCGCCATCATCATCTTCCCCGGTCTTGTTTTTGCCGCTGGCCGCCAACAGCCGGCTATCGGTAACACGGTAAATCTGCCGCCCCGGCAACAGACTGAACGTCATCACCTGCGCCAGCGTCCGCCCAGGGTCTTCGCTGTCACCGTCGATACGGTTGATGGTGGCCGCCGTCCCAGCCAGGGCTTTTTCCACCTGGTCGCAGGCATCACGGCAGAGGAAGCGCTCGCCGAAAAACAGATACAGGCAACAGGCGGCGGCCCGCTCAGGTCTGGCGAGAAAAGACGGCAGTTCAAGGCGTTTGAGGATGGTCATCGACGAATCGGAGTTCAGAACANNGCGATGGCCCACAGCACCAGGCCGCCGATGATTTCCGCGTACAGGCTCAGGCGCTTGCCGCTGGCGACCAGCCGTCCCAGATGCAAACCGCAGGCGGTGAAGGTGGCGGCAACGAGGCCAATGACCACGGCGGGCACGATGATCGGCGTCTTCAGGAGCGACATGCTAAATCCCACGGCCAGGGCGTCGATGCTGGTCGCCACCGCCAGCACCACGAGCGACAGGCCGCGCGTGGCGTCCCTTTCCCGCCGCTCATCATCATCAGTAAAAGCCTCGCGGATCATGTTGCCGCCTATGGCCGNNACATCGTCTTTTTCCCCGCCTTTTAGGGCCTCAAATATCATTTTACCGCCGATCAAGGCCAGAAGCGCAAAGGCGATCCAATGGTCGTAGGACTGGACCAAACCGCTGATAGCGCTGCCGCACAACCAGCCGATGAACGGCATCAGCGCCTGGAACAGGCCAAAATGCCAGGCCAGACGGAATGTCTGGCGAAAAGTCGCCTTTTTTACGGAGATACCAACGGCAATGGCGACAGCGAAGGCGTCCATCGCCAAGGCGCAAGCAAGAGCAAGAAGTGAGAAAAATGACATGACGGAATCAGTTGGCGGGAGTGGATGGAAAAAACCGGAGACTACCCAATTCCGCGGATGCTGGCAAGGGCGGCCAGCCGCTGTAAACAAACCCACCCTGGCGCCAACGCACAAAAACGCTGCCTAATTCACCGGTGGTGACAAGCGGCAGCATCATGGCGCGGCAACGGGTAACGAGCGCCGTTGACGGAAACGTACCGGCGCGGCGAACGCTGGCCGAGACGATAACCAGTTTTGGCCTGACAGTGGCGAGCAAGGCGGCGCTGTTTGAGGCGCGTGCACCATGGTGGGCGGCAAGCAGAATATCGCTCTCGACCGCCACGCCACTGGCCATGAGTAGCGCCTCCATCTTCGTGTCGATATCACCGGGGAAAAGCATCGAGAAATCCCCATCCTGAAAGCGCAGCACCAAACCGGCATTGCGTTCATCCCCAGCCAGATTAGCCAGACAGGAAAGCGTCATGCCGCCGTCGTTCCACGCATCGCCCGCCCGCGCCTGATGGATGGCAAGCCCCTTGCGCCGGGCCACGGCCAGCAGGGTTTGAAAACTTTCGCCGCTGGCCTCCGTGTCGTTCACCCACAAGGCGCCGACCGCGAAATTTTCCAACAAAAAGATAAGGCCATTGCAGTGGTCGGCGTCGGCGTGGCTGACGGCGATCAA
>DOMU01000088.1 GCA_003509305.1 Desulfobulbaceae bacterium
GCCCAGGGCCGCATCGTGGCCAATCCGCCGCTGGTCGAGCGCATCGCCGAAGACCCGGTGGTGCGCGGCAGCGCTTTGATCGCCGAAGCCTGGGATGCCAGCGGCCTGTATCAGGTCGGCAATTTTTCTTCCGACCGGCGCTGGGCCGAATGGAATGGCCGTTACCGCGACGATCTGCGTCAATTTTTTACGGGTGGCGGCTCGGTCGCTCATCTCGCGACGCGGCTGCCCGGCAGTTCCGATCTGTATCAGGCCAGTCAGCGCGGCCCCTTGAACTCGATTAACTTTCTCACCAGTCATGACGGCTTCACCCTCTACGATCTGGTCAGTTACAACGAGAAGCACAACGTTGAAAACGGCGAGGACAATCGCGACGGCGATAACAACAACCTCAGTTGGAACAGTGGCTTTGAAGGCGATCCTTCTCCGGCGGCGGTCTTGTCCCTACGCGAGAGACGTATCAAAAGCATGATTTGTCTGCTGCTGTTATCACAGGGTGTGCCGATGCTGGTTGCCGGTGACGAATTCGCCCGCAGCCAGCGGGGCAACAACAATGCCTGGTGTCAGGACAATCCGACCAGTTGGCTCGATTGGCGTTTTCTCACGCGCCATGACGGTCTGTGGCGTTTCTTCAGGCTATGCCTGGCGCTGCGGAAGAAATTCGCCATTTTTTCGCGTCAAGATTTTTTCCCGTCAGTGGTGGTGGGCGCGGCCCCGGAGGTTGAATGGCAGTCACTGCGTGCGGGCGAGGAAAATTGGGCTGGGGATTACCGCGCTTTGGGCGTAACCCTGCGAGGGAAAACGGCAGCGGGCGAGGCGTCTTTTTTTCTGGCCATCAATGGTGACCGTGAACACTACCTGGTCTTTACCGCGCCGAATACATCTTTTGGCCGAGCGCAGCGTCATTGGCGGCTTTTGATTGATACCGCCGCGCCCTCCCCGGACGATTTCCGCGAAACGCCGGCAGCCCTCTTGCGACCGGAGGTGATTTCCGTGGCCCCCTTGTCGGTGGTGGTGCTCTGCGCCGGGATGCCAGCGCCGAAGGGTGGTAGCGTCCGCAAGAAAGAAGCCCGGCTCGCCAAGGCGGCTATCAAGAACAACGGCGGAATGGCAAAAGACGAGAGAGAGTGCGGCTCACAGCAAGACGACGGCCAGTCGGTCGGAGCAGCAATCAAGACGCAGGGCGGCGATTCGTAACAAATAATCTGTCAGCGTCAGGCAAAGGCGCGGATTCTCCTGGCGCAGGCGGGTATGAGCCTAAAGCGACAAGAAGAGTACCTGCCCGGCTTCGAGGCAGAGCAGCGAGGCGCGGCGGCGGGCGATGCCGGCAACAGCTCCTTCACCGGCCACTGAGCCGCCGGAGAGCAGGGCCACTGTCTGTTTTTTGCCGGGCAGTTTGCCCTTCTTTTCGACGGCGAATTGGCCGCTGAGCAAAAAATACAGGCCGTCGCTGACCTCGCCCTCGCTGAAGAGGGGCGCCCCGGCCCGGCATTCGACCGGTGACAGGAAAGAGGCGAGTGCCCGCCAATCCTCCGCCGAAAAGGCGGCAAAGTCAGCCACGGTATTCATTTCCCGCCGCCGGCGTTTTCGCGGTTTTTCGCTTCGATCATTTTGATCAGGCCGGCGTACTTCTCGGTGCGGATAATCGAGCGGAACTGCTCCCGGTAGTTATTGACCAGGCTCAGCCCTTCGATATAGATGTCATAGACCATCCAGCGGCCACCGCTGTTATCCATAATATAAATGAGAGGCACCGGCTTGCCCTGGTAGTCGATCTCGGTCGCCACCTGGGCCAGATTGCCTCTGATCAGCTCATTGATATAGCGAACCTGCTGGCCGGAATATTCCTCTAAGCGCCCGATATAGATGTTTTTCAGGAACTCGGTCATCTCATTGGTGAAATGATCCTGCTCGGCGGCGCTGATCTGATTCCAGGTCGGGCCGAGGACACGGCGGCACATTTCCCGGAAATTGAAAGCTTCTTTGACCGTATCCATAATCCTGGCCTGCCGTGCCGCCATATGTGCGTCACCTTGCAGGCTGGGGTCGATGAGCACAGCGATGATCCGATCCAGAACCGGCCTTAACGTATCGGTGGGGTTGGGCGCGGCCATGGTGGGCGCGGCGATCAAAGCCACCAAAAGCAACAGGGCGAATATAATCTTTTTCATGATTTTTACTTGGTTGAGGTTTGCCCGGATCCGCTGCTTTCAATTAAAGCGCGGCGGTAATCGACATAACCCTGCCGCATGGCGATGTAAGGATCAAAGGACATTTTTTTCAGCTCAGCCATGACGTCGGGCGATATTGAAAGCTTGTTAACCATCTGTGCGGCATTGACGCCGATGGTTCCTCCGGTGGTTTTATCAATGTAGGTGGTCGGATTAGCGAAGATATCGACGGCCATGCCGACGCTGTCGCGTAGGGTCGATGGCCCCAGAATCGGCCAGCAGATGAAAATGCCACCGCCAACGCCGTAATGTCCCAGCGTCTGCCCGAAATCGGCGCGGCGGCGGGCGATGCCGAAATCGGCCTCGGCGACATCGGCGAGACCGGCGACACCGATGGTCGTATTGATAACAAAACGTGATAGCTCGGTGCCAGCGTCTTTGAAACGTCCTTGAAAAAGCGCATTGACCATCCGCACCGGCGTGCTGAGGTTGAGGAAAAAATTGTCAACACAGCCACGGATGTCGGCGGGCAGCACTGTCTTGTAAACATCGGTTGTTGGCTTCAGCACCCAGACGTACATCTTGTCATTGAAGTGAAACATCATGCGGTTCCAGCCTTCAAGCGGATCGGCGATGCCGGTATCCCGGTCATCATCGTTGTAGTCATCGTTAAGTAAATCAGGGATGGCCGAGGACGCGGCACCAGTTTTGGCGCCACCGCCGAACATCTCCGGAGGTACGACGGCGCCGCCATAATTGTCCTGGAGCGTGTCGGTACTGATCTCGATATCGACGCCCCAGGCAACGACAGGCAAAAACAAGAAACAAAACAGGAAAAAGCTACGGATGCGCATATTATTTTTCTTTCTGAACGCTGCCGAAAGCGAATTTACTGATCAGGGATTCGATATCAATGGCCGATTCGGTGTTGACCAGTTGGCCGTTTTCCGCCAGCATCTTGCTGTCGCCACCGAGGGCGATTTGGATGTATTTATCGCCGATGATACCCTGGGATTTGATCGAAGCCGTCGAATCGGTGGGGATTTGCAGATTCTTGTCGACCTCCATTGTCACTTCGGCGAAGTTATCGGCGTTAAGACCGACCGACGTCACCGTTCCCACCGGCACGCCGGCGATCTGCACCGTCGAGCCTTTTTTAACGCCGGAGATGTTATCGAATTCGGCGCCAATGCTCATCATTTTCGAATTGCTGAAGAGAGAGACCTCGCCCAGGTTGAAGGCCAGATAACATAGGGCGGAAAAACCGGCCAGGATAAACAGGCCAACCCATATTTCAACACTCGTCTGTTTCATTATTCCACCAAATGGCTTTGATAGAGACTGCCCATTGTCGTGCGGACAAAGTTTTTGATATGCGCTTTTTGTGAGCGCTGAATCTCGTCGGGTGAGGCGAAAACGTCCATGGCGCCCCGTTCCAGAACGATGATCTGATCGGCCAGGCTAAATACTCTGGGGATGTCATGGCTGACGATGACCGAGGTGAAGCCGGCCTGGCTTTGAGTGCGGGCGAAAAGTTGATATATCTCCTGGGTCATCACCGGATCGAGACCGGTGGTCGGTTCGTCAAACAGGAGAATTTCCGGGTTCAGTTGCAGGGCGCGGGCCAAGCCGACGCGGCGGCGCATACCACCGCTCAACTGCGCCGGAAATTTGTTCTCATGACCGGCAAGGTCGAGATCGGTCAGCGTCTTTTCGACAATGGCGCGGATTTCCGCCTCTTTTTTTCGCGTGCGCTCGCGCAGGGGCAGGGCGACATTTTCATAGAGGGTCAGCGAATCGAACAGGGCTGACCCCTGAAACAAAACGCCAAAGCGTGTGCGCATGGCGTCCAGCCCTTTTTTGCCGAGGGTGTTGACATCCTCGCCGCCGACCAGCACTTGCCCGCCGTCAGCGCGCATTAAACCCAAAATAAGTTTCAGGGTGACGCTCTTCCCCTGGCCGGAGCCGCCGGCGATGACCGTGGTTTTCCCCGCCGGAATGGAAAAATTAACCCGGTCGAGCACCCGCTGCTCGCCGCCATCTTTTTTCGCGAAGACTTTCAACACATCGCGAAATTCGATTACCGCCCCATTCACAGCAGCACCGCCGTCAGAAGATAATCAAAAATCAGGACTGAAATAGAAGACAGCACCACGGCCTGAGTGGTTATGCGACTGACGCTTTCGGCACCGAAACCGGCGCCGCGAATCTGCTGCACGAAATAGCCGCGCCCGGTACAGATCCACACCACGAGAACGGCGAAGACGAAGGATTTGATAATGCCGATATTAATGTCGTGATTGGTGACGCTTGAGCGCATCCCTTCGACATAGCTGCCCGGATCGACGCCCATTAAGGTGACTCCGGCCAGATAACCGCCAGCGATGCCGACGACATCGAAAATCGCGGTCAGAAGTGGCACGGAAATGAGAGTGGCGATGAATTTCGGGCTGATCAGATAGCGGAAAGGGTCAACAGCCATACATTCGAGGGCATCGATCTGCTCGGTGTTGCGCATGATACCCAGTTCGGCGCACATCGAGGAACCGGCGCGGCCCGTGACCATCAGGGCGGTCAGCACCGGGCCAAGTTCGAGGATCAAAGACAGGGCCACCGCCGAGCCGAGCATCCCTTCGGCGCCGAATTTGCTCAGCGAATAGTAGCCTCNNAGGGCCGTGCAGCAGATGACGAACAATGAGCCAAAGCCAATGAACGAGGTCTGGCGCAGCGTTTCGTGAAAACGAAAAGGGTGTTTCAGGCAACCGCAAACGGTATGAAACAAATAAACACCCATGCCGCCGAGATCGCGCAGCAGATAGATGCCGGTATTGCCAAGAGTTCTTACCTGTTCGAGCAGCATATCGACCAACCTGTTTTTCCGTCTCCAGCTTAAGCCTTACACCGCCAAGCCACATCCGGAAAGCCTACATCTCCGCCAGAAAACTGTCAAGATGAGCGGGTGAAGAGCTTTAATACCCCAGCATCGTGTCTCTTTGATTTTCAACCGTGCCGGTGAAAGTCAAAAGGAACCAGTGAAGCTTGTCTCTCAGCGGCGCAAAATATTGATCCATCAATATGATTGCTTCCCAATCCGGATGTCAACGCGGGCAAGGTAATGCCGCCCGCCATCACGTTGGGAAAAGTCATTGCGGGAATAGCGAAGGCGTCTATATTAATGCTCATGGCTGGCCCGGCGGTTGTCGCCACCTGGCTGGCCTAGATGCAATGTCCAGGTCGTAATTTCAGGAGAGTGGCAGGAGAAAATTATGGCACCCCGATACCAGCCCGAGCCGTCGGCAGTGGACATCCTTGCGGCCATGCGCGCTCAAGGGGCGTTCATTGATGTCACCCCGAACGATGCCGAGACTCTTTTTCGCGCCGCGCACCAAATGGCCGTCGATCGATTGCGCCGGTTGGTGCTTGTCCGTGACCTGATGACCGCCGCCGATCTCCTTACGCTCACACCTGATATGGAGATGAATCAGGCGGTGCGGCTGCTGGCCGAGACCGGGGTTAACGGGGCGCCGGTTATGCGAGATGGTCTTCTTGTTGGCATAGTTTCGATAAAGGATTTTCTGCCGCTTATGGATATTCCCAAATCCGCCTCTTTGATGACTCTGGTGGCGCGGGCGCTCTGCNNACGTTTCCTGCTGCGAAGCCGTCAACCAGAGCGCGGTTTCCGTCGCCGCCATTATGACCGCTCCCGTTAAAACCGTCGCGCCCGAAGCCACCGCTTTTGCCGCCGCCCAAATCATGGCGGTCAATCACATCCGCCGTTTGCCCGTGCTCGAAGAAAACCGCTTGGTCGGTATATTAAGCCACAGCGATCTGATTCGAGCTTTCGGCGATATGCTGACGGAGGCGGTATGAAAGCCTATTTGAAGACGTATTTCGCCAAGATGCGTGGCCAGGGCCATGCCCCGCCGCTGGTTTCTTTCCCGGAAGTCTTGTGGTCGTGGCTGGGGGCGCTGGTCGGTATCGGCCTCGTGGCCTATCTCGACGCCCAATTTGTCGATAAGTTTGGTCTGATGTTTCTTGTCGGCTCATTTGGCGCCTCGGCGGTACTGGTCTATGGAGCGCCGAAAAGCCCATTGGCGCAACCACGCAACGTCCTGGGCGGGCATGTGGTGTCGGCTTTGGTTGGCATCAGTGTGCGGCTGTTCGTGTCGGCTCCCTCTTGGGCCTG
>DOMU01000046.1 GCA_003509305.1 Desulfobulbaceae bacterium
CGTGTTCCAATGACGCCGGGGGCTACCGTTAACGGCAAGTATGTTCATACAGTTCTCCTGAATGGTGGTGATCGTTGATAAAAAATTATCGAGAAACGCTTATCGCCCAATTTGGATATCTCTCTTCCCATCTGTCTGGGCAAACGGCATCAGAGCCGGTACATCAAACCGTGTCAAAGAGTATTTGCCTCACAATTTGCACTCCTATCCTAAAATAGCGCGGTTCAAAACTGGAGATTTTTGCCCACCCCTGTTAAGGAGGACAGCATGAGAAATCCCGGTTTTCCGAATATCAGATCGTCAAGAATCTGAAAGAGGTTGCAACTCGCCGCAATGCGCGAATCCCATGTCCGCGCGGATACTTCGCCAGCTCCCGCACATCTTCTTTCCAAAAGGACCATCCATCATGCCGCCTTCCTTGGTGTGACCATAAACCCATAAACAACTGTTTCCCGCAACCAGTTCCATGGACAACGGGTAATGTCAAACGCTTCCGTCGCCGCTTTGTCCTTGACATAAACAGCTCATTTTTTTAGTCTAACCAACTCTGGTACGTTTTTTCCTCCGCCTTCATTCCTTTTTTTACCATTGATTGTATGAACGCCGATATCCCCCAGCTTCGCCAGCGTATTGACCAGATCGACTCCACCATCCTCTCGCTTTTGCAAGAGCGGCTGGAGAACGCCCGGGAAATTGGCCGCCTGAAACCACCTGGCAAACAGGCAAAGTGGGACCAGCAGCGGGAAAAGGAAATCTACGAACGATTACGCACGGAAAACGGCAGAGGTTTTCCCGACGACGCCCTGCGCTCGATTTTTCACGAAATCATCACCACCTGCCGCCTGTCGCAGGAACCGATAAAAGTCGCCTATCTTGGCCCGGAAGCGACATTTTCCCACCAGGCCGGATTCAAATACTTTGGCCGCGCCGCCACCTATCATCCGATGGAAAACATCGACGACGTCTTTGCCGATGTCGAAAAGGGACGCTGCCAGTACGGCATCGTGCCAGTCGAAAATTCCATCGAAGGTTCGGTGGTCTCCACCCTCGACTCGTTCATGAAGTACCGTGGGCAGGTCGAAATATTCGGTGAGGTCAAGCTGGAAATCTCGCACAACCTGGCCTGCCGTTCCGGCGATATCAACGATGTGCGGATCGTCGCCTCACATCCGCAGGCCCTGGCCCAGTGCCGGGAATGGCTGCAAAAGTATCTGCCGGGCGACGTACAGCGCTTCCGCGCCGAATCGACCAGCGCCGCCGCCCAGATGGCCGCCAACAATCCGAATATCGGGGCCATCGCCTCATCTCTCGCGATTAAACAGTATGAGCTGCAAATGGTCGCCACCGGCATTGAGGACTTCCACGGCAACACCACCCGTTTTCTGGTTATCGGCAAGGAACGGCGCGAAGCCAGCGGCCACGACCTGACCTCGCTCTTGATCGGCCCGCGGGAAGAGCGACCCGGCGCCCTCAACGAAATCCTGACAATTCTCTCACAGAGGGCAATCAATCTGAGCAAACTCGAATCGCGTCCGGAAAAGGGCAAGATGTGGCAGTATCTGTTCTTCATTGACATGGATGGCCATAAGTCCGACCAGAACATTGCCGCCGCCATGGAAGAAATGGAAGCCATGTGCGCGCATTTTACCTTCCTTGGCTCCTATCCGCGCTGCGATTTTAGTGACAAAATCTGACACTGAAACTGTGCCGAAAAACTTGCATATCAAACATATTCTTGGCGTCGAAAGCTCCTGTGACGATACCGCTGTCGCCGTTTTGCATGGCGACGGGCGGGTCGTATCGAGTGTCCTCAACAGCCAGCACGATATTCACGCCCGCTTCGGCGGTGTCGTGCCAGAGCTGGCTTCGCGTCGGCATATCGAAAACATTGTGCCGATTTATCAAGCCGCCCTGACTGAAGCCGGTATTACGCTGGACGATATTGATTTAATCGCCGCCACCCAGGGGCCGGGCCTGGTTGGCTCTCTCCTGGTCGGCTACAATTTCGCCCGCGCCCTGGCTTTGGCCAAAGGGATTCCCTTTGTCGGCACCGATCATATGACCGGTCATATCCTGTCCATCTTCCTCGAACAACAGAAACCGGATTTTCCCTTTATTGCCCTGATTGTTTCCGGTGGCACCAGCTCGCTTTTTCTCGTCAAAAGCGATGACGAGTTTTGCCACCTTGGGCGCACCCGCGATGACGCGGCGGGCGAAGCCTTCGACAAGGTGGCAAAATTGCTCGGACTTGGCTATCCTGGAGGGCCAGCGGTGGCAAAGATGGCTGAAAACGGCAACCCCAAGGCCATTAACTTCCCTCGTGCCTGGCTTTCCGAAGATTCGCTTGACTTCAGTTTCAGTGGCCTGAAAACGGCGGTGCTGCAATATTGCCGCGCCTGGAACCAGGCGGAACCGCTGCCGCTGGCCGATATTTGCGCCTCGTTTCAAGAAGCGATGGTCGAGGTCCTGGCCAAGAAAACCATCCTTGCCGCCCAAACCTACCGCGTGGCAAGCGTCATCCTCGGCGGCGGTGTCGCCGCCAACCAGGCGCTGCGTGAAAGGCTGCTTTCACTATGCCAGGAGAATAATCTGCGCCTGTACTGTCCCAGACCCGGATACTGTGCCGACAACGCGGCAATGATCGCCTTTGCCGGCTGGCGCAAATACCAGCGGCATGGCCCGACGCCCTTGGCCGAAGATGTCTATTCTCGTTGCAAACTAGGTTAGGAAATGGCGCGCCGACAATGGCCACTCCGCGAGCATCATGGATTTTCAACGGCTTACCCGATACTATAAACTTCGCTTCACCCGGCTGAAGGGCGATCCGCGCTACGTCGCCGGCGGCATCGCCATTGGTGTCATCTTTGGCCTGACACCGATGTCGCCGACGCCGGTGGCCATCGCCCTGGCACTCTACACCCGCTCCTCGCCGGTGGCCGCCGTCCTGACCAGTTATGCACTCGGCAATCCGGTGACCACCCTGCCCATCTATTATCTCGCTTACCGCATAGGGAATTTGATTAGTCCGCACAAACTGTACTGGTATGATATCAAACACAAGCTCGAAATC
>DOMU01000073.1 GCA_003509305.1 Desulfobulbaceae bacterium
AGCACAGGATTCCTAATCCTGGTGCCGCAGGTTCGATTCCTGCCGGGGGCACCAATAGAATCAACTACTTACGAAATTGGCGAATGGAGCAGTTTTGCTTGTTCAGCGATTTGTAGCTTTGCTGTAAGCAGATTTCATCAATCCGATTCAATCAGAGGGCGTCTCCAAACCAAGCCGCACCGCACTGGGTAAAAAAGCTAGAAGCGGGAAACTTGTTCGATTCGCTACAGAAAAACCCGGTAATCGGTGTTCAGCGCCGCCGCCAGCTTCTTGGCGTTTTCTTTGCCGATGGAACGTTTACCGTTCTCCATTTCGCTGATGTGCCGCTGCGGGATGCCGGATTTCTCGCATAATTGGCGCTGGGTCAATCCTTCCCGGTGCCTGGCCCCGACAAGGTAGGTGCCTTGTTCGTTCTCCCGCAAGCCGGGGAAAGCGTCTTTCCAGGAGAGGGCGCCGCCATCGCCGACATTGACAAAACCCATATCGCGTAGCGCTTTGACAGCGTCGTGGCGTTTATTTTCTGGCCCCTTGAATCTGAGTTCGATTTCAGTAAGGGGCTTTTTCGTGGGTTCCAGCATAGATCACCTCAACCAGCCGTATTTCCTTATCTATCACCTGCCAAACAGCAACGTAGGTAGGTTTTTCCCCTTCTTCAAGTGGCAATGATGCAGATCTTTGCCAAGTTTGCCGTAATTCGCCCAATTACCTCTCGCCGGGCCAGACAATTCGATTTCCCGCAGCAGCAAGGCAAGGTTCGTCCGTACCATGGCCGGAAGCCTGGCTATACTCTTCTCAACCTTCGGGTGCAGGACGACATTCCAATCCATAGAATATACTTTTTTAAGGTATCAAAAACAAGATGGACGGTTTATTTCTTGCCGCTGGGTGTGGTTCGGACAAGAACAACGCAACCTTGCCAGCAGTGAGATTGACCTTTGATATTGTAACCCTGCGCTGTTTTTCATGCAGGCCCCGTGTAGGCGGATTCAAACTATTTCTTTCAAATCAGTTCAATCATACCATTTGACGGATATTGTCTCAATAAATTGATTTTATGTGATTTTTTATTCTTTGCAGGATGCTGTTCAACGCCTATCAACATGTCTTTAACAAGATTTTTAATCCTGGTGCCGCAGGTTCAATTCCTGCCGGGGGCACCAAATAGTTACACAAACAGCGGTATTGCTTTCCCCGCCCGCCGCATTATTATCATGGCAATTCTCAGGGCAGGGTGTAATTCCCTACCGGCGGTATGCCTGCGCGAATCGCAGGCAAGCCCGCGAGCGCCCGTTGCGTCAAGAAAAGCCAACGGGGTCAAGCAGATCCGGTGTGAGGCCGGAGCCGACGGTGACAGTCCGGATGAAAGAGAATAGAGCCGAGGTGGCGCGTAAAGAGCGCCCAGACAGTATGTCGCGTCCGTTCCATGGCTGAAGTTAGCGGGCTGACGCGTTGACATATTCGAGCCGCGTTTTGTCGCGCTCGCCAAAGCCATACCGGCGTGGAGCCGGTATTCTCTATGCCCTGATTCTGGTATTCCACAAGGAGACCGCCATGAATCAGATTCCAGAAGTTTCTCCAGCAGTTTCTCTTTTGGCCGAATTCGGCACACCCACAGAGCGGGTGACACGGGCCATCGACGCCTTACGTCAAGGTCAAGGGCTTCTGCTCGTCGATGATGAAGACCGGGAAAACGAGGGTGACCTTATTTTCGCCGCCGAATATCTGCGTGACGAACAGATGGCACTCATGATCCGTGAGGGCAGCGGCATCGTCTGCCTTTGCCTGACTGAGGAGCATATCCGGCGGCTGGATCTGCCACCGATGGCTACAGAAAATACCAGCAAGAACCAAACCGCTTTCACGGTTTCGATTGAGGCGAAGGTGGGCGTCACTACCGGCGTTTCGGCGCGTGACCGCGTGTGTACCGTCCTGGCTGCCATCGACCCGCAGGCGAAACCTGAAGACCTGGCCCGTCCTGGCCATGTTTTCCCCCTGTGCGCTCAGCCTGAAGGCGTGCTGGCGCGGCGCGGCCACACCGAAGGCACGGTTGATCTGATGACCATGGCCGGATTGCGGCCAGCGGGTGTTCTCTGCGAGCTGACCAATCCGGACGGCACCATGGCCCGTCTACCGCAAGTTGTCCGCTTTGCCCGTAGTCATGATATGCCAGTGGTGTCGATTGACGATCCGGTGGTCTGGCGCAGACAAGAGCTTTCCGTTTGATTTTCTGCAAAAGAGGACGGCCCCGGCTTGGCGCCGCCGGGGCTATTGCCTTCGCCCTTCCCTGTTTATTCCATTTTTCATTTGAAATTACTCTCCCACATTGTGCGGCAGATGGCTAAGCGGGCAGGCGGCGCAGAGGGGGCGCCGTTTCTTGCAGAACTGTTTGCCCAATTCGACAATCAGGGCGTGGTATTCGTTGAACAGGGCGGCCTCGGTGGGCAGGGCGGCCATGAAGGCGTCCTGGATTTCTTCGTAGCCGCTTTCTTCCGATACCAGGAAGTGACGGGAAAAGACGCGGTGGGTATAGGCATCGACGACGAAGGTCGGATGCCCGGCGGCATAAAGCAAAATGGAGTCGGCGGTTTCCGGGCCGACGCCGGAGACGGCAAGCAACTTGTTTCTCGCCGTCGGCAGCGTATCGCGGGCGATGGCGGTGACCTCGCCTGCGTATTCATGCCGCAGCATGGCAAGCAAATTTTTCAGCCGTTTCGCCTTAACACTGTGGTAACCGCAGGGACGGATCAAAGCCGCCAGATTCTCGACCGCCATGCTGTCAAGCGCCACAAAGCTCAGGCAGCCATGGTCACGCAGGACATCAATCGCCCGTTTGACATTCTGCCAACTGGTATTCTGTGTCAGCACCGCGCCGACCAGCACCTCGAAGGGACTGTCCGCCGGCCACCAATGCTGCGGGCCGAAACGAGCGAGGAGCAGGTCAAAGATGGCGCTAAACGCCTCGCCCTTTGCCATGTCAATCCAGCAGATCGAGTTTATCCAGATCGACGCCGAGGCAAATACCGATATTGCGAGCTGTCAGTATCTTGTCGCTGTTGAGCGGCACCTTTTTGCGCCCGCCAACCACTTTGTCAAATGGTACCGGCACCATATTGCTTTGGCTCAGCGCCACCATGTGGCCGTATCTGCCGTCCTCGACCATGCGCACCGCCGCCGTGCCAAAACGCAGGCCCAGGAGCC
>DOMU01000085.1 GCA_003509305.1 Desulfobulbaceae bacterium
CGCCGCTCATGCCAACGGCGAGGAAGCGGTGCGCCTGGCGCTCGCCGCCGGCTGCGACTCGATTGAACATGGCTATTTCATGGGTGAGGACAACCTGCGCCGCATGGCCGAAAGCGGCGTTGTCTGGGTGCCGACGCTTGTCCCGATGCGCGCCCTTGCCAGTTACCGAGGGCTGAGACCCGCCGAACGCGCTATCGCCGCGCAGAACCTCGCCCATCAGATTGAGCAGGTAAAATTGGGGCGAAAGCTGGGCGTCAATATCGTCTGCGGCACCGATGCCGGTTGCGCCGGTGTCATCTGCGGCGATGCCTTGCGCGAGGAATTGGCCCTCTTGATGAAGGCGGGATTTACGCTTGCCGAAGCGGTGAAGAGCGCCACCAGCGCCGCCGCCGCGCTTCTGGGTTTGCCGGGCTTTTCCCTGACACCTGGCCAGGACGCCGATTTCATCGTGGTCAGGGCCTCACCGGCCCAATTGCCGCGCAAGTTGTTTTTCCTCGACGCCATCTATCAAAAAGGGAAAGCGGATGGCCGTTTCCAACCACCACAACGATGAGAAGCCTTGCCATGAATAATTTGAACCACACCATCATAAACGATATTCCGCTCGACGAACGGATCATCTTTGCCCTTGATGTCGCCGATGCCACTGAGGCACGGCGGCTGGTCGAACTGTTGCGCGGAGAAATCAGCTTCTTCAAAGTTGGCTTGCAGTTGTTTCTGGCGGGCTGGTGGCCGGTGATTGATTTTATCAGTGAGCGTGGCTGCAGGGTTATGGTCGATCTGAAATTCTTCGACATTCCGGAAACCGTGGCCTTGGCTGTCGCCGAGTTGCAAAAGCATAAGGTGACGTTTGCCACTATCCACGGCAACGATCCAATCATCCGCGCCGCTGTCGCCAGGAAAACGGGCGACATGAAGCTTTTGGCGGTGACGGTTCTGACCAGTTTCGACGAATCCGACATGCGCGATATGGGCATGACCGGCTCGATTGCCGATCTGGTGCTGTTGCGGGCGAAGAAGGCCATTGCCCTCGGCTGCGACGGCGTCGTCTCGTCTGGCCTTGAGGCGCGCGGTCTGCGGCAAAACGCCAGCGGCTCGTTTATCATCGTCACGCCGGGCATCCGCCCTGGCGTAAACCGCGATGTCATCGGCACCGATGACCAGAAGCGTGTCGCCACGGCCAGAGAGGCGATAAGAAACGGCGCCGATCATGTGGTTATTGGCCGCCCGATCCGTGACGCCAAAGACCCACTGGCCATGGCCCGAAGCATCAAAGAAGAAATCGCCCAGGCGCTGGCTGGGCGATAAAATCCATGGGCACTATGTATTGATAGTGAAATCCCCGCTGGCAGCAGCGGGGATTTTTGGTTTCTACCACTGACGCGGTGGGTTGCGGTTGCGGTGGAAACACGCGGAAAATCTGGATGGCGTCATCTTTTCATTCACATCATTTTGTTGCCACCGCCATCCTGCGCCGCCGCCTCCCACAACAGCGTCACCCGGACATCGAAAATATCGCTCTTCTTCACTTTCAGGCTGAACGTCTCGACCGGGAAGGCGCTGGCGTCGTAGCTGGCCGCCAGGCTTTGCGCCTCGGTTTGAATTTCCGCCGCGAGACCAGCCAGTTCCTGCTGGAGCTGGCCCAGCGATTCCTCGGCCATCTGCACGTCGCCGCGTTCTTTCATCAGCCGGCCGGCGCTTTTGACGCCGGTTGCCGCCCGCGATACGTTGGTCGCCGAAAAGGTCTTGCGGCCAAGAAAGGCGCCGACCACGGCGACGCCAAAGGATATCAGCGTGTCGGTGGTTTTGGCCGTGACATCGCCTTGTTCCCGCGCCAGTTTGTCTTGCGCCGCCACCAGTTTTTGTTCCAGCGTTTTCTGGCGGTTGGCGTATTTCTTCTGCATATCCGAGAGCGCCGCGTCCCTTTTGCCGCGCAGGGCATCGGCCAGCCGCACCTTAAAATCGCCCAGGCCCTCGCCGGGCCGTGACTCCATTTTCAACGCGGTCACCCGGTACATCTCGATCTGCCGCGACTGATAGAGATAGTCGGCAAAGGATTTTTCCAGGGCCTTGAAATCTTTCAGGCCACTGATTGCCGCTGGTAGCGGGCAAAAACGGCTGGCCTTTGGCGCTTGGCGTTGGTAATCGCTTTCGGCAAAAGTCATATCCTTGCCGCTGGCCCAATCGGGGCGGACAAAATCTTCAGCGAGCGGAATTCGCAGAGCAACGGCTTGGGTCTCATCGATATTTTTACTGGCACTGTAAAAACGGATAGTGGCGCGGGCGGCCAGCCAGGGCGCAAGGAGCGGGGTGTCAGAGGCCAGCGGCGGCGGATGATAGAGCTGTTCAATGCCGCTGGCGATGAGTGGCGGTGTGGCGCTGGTCTCACTTGCTGGTCGCTTGCCCAAAGCGGCAAGCGCCTGGCTGCTCGTGTTGCCTCCCGCCTCGTTTTGTTGTGGTGTTCCAGCGCTNNCAATTTGCGGATGTCTTCACCGGCGATTGGCCCCTTCAAGTACGACATGGTCCAGCGTGTTTCAAAGAGCAGCGGCGCGTCGAGATGGGCCGAGGTCAGGAGAAATTGCCGTCCTTTCAGTTTGCCGAGCATGTTTTTCACCTGGGCGCGGTCGAGTTTGCCGCCGCTGGCGCCGCTGATGCCCGAGGCGACGCGCTCCTGATCTTGATCGGTTTGCAGCCGGCCGACGAACCAGGAGCCGATATTGGCCAGACCCTTGTAGTCGAGATCGACTGGGTTCTGAGTGGCCAGCGCGACGCCAAGGCCAAAGGCGCGCGCCTGCTTCAAGAGCAAAAGCATCGGCTGTTTCGACGGCGGATTGGCCGTCGGCGGGAAGTAGCCGAAAATTTCATCCATGTAGAAAAGCGCCTTCAGAGAATCGCTGCCCTCTTGGCGGCGCATCCAGGCGATCATCTGGTTGAGCAGCATGGTAACAAAAAACATCCGTTCGCTATCGGTCAGGTGGGCGATGGAAAAGATCGCTGTTTGCGGGCCACCGTCCTGATCATAAAAAATACGTTGAATATCGAGAGGTTGCCCCTGCGTCCAGGCGGCAAAGGACGGACTGGCGATAATGTTGTTCAGGCGCATGGCCAGCGCCAGGCGGTCGTTGGGGGGAAAGAAGGTATCGAGCGCGAAAACACCGACCTTGGCAAAGGGTGGGCTGACGATGCCGCTAATCAGTGTTTCAAGTGTCAGATTTTTCCCCTGGCGCCAAGCGTCAAGCAGCAGCGAGCTGACCAGAATATGTTCACGGCTTTGCAGCGGGTCGCCCTCGATGCCCGCCAGGCTGAGCAGACCGGTGGTGGCCGAAGAGGCCAGCGCGTTCAGCGTATCACCGTCGTCGCTCATGTCCTGTGGCGGTGCCGCGAAATTGCCCAGAACCGACACCGGCGCGCCGAGGCTCGAACCCGGCGTNNCGTGAATTTGGTTTTGCCCCGCAGCGCGGCGATGCGTTCTCCGTCTTCATTGTAGCTGGCCAGGCCCTGCCGCCAGTTTTTCGCGGTTTGTTCGGCATAGGTTTCGACCGTCACCCCTTTGCGGGCCGCCTCGGCTGGGTCGATCCAGGGCTGGAAATCAGCGGGTGAAAGGTCAGGGAAGGTCAGCAGCAGGTTGGCCATGTCGCCCTTCGGGTCGATGATGATCGAAGGGATGTTGTCCATGATCGCCTCTTCGATCAGGCCAATGCCCAGGCCGGTTTTACCGCTGCCGGTCATGCCGATGATGGCGGCGTGGGTGGTGAAATTCTTGCTTTTGACAAGAAGCGGCGCGGCTGAAGCCTTGCCGCTGGCCATATCCAGTTCCCGGCCAAGGTAAAACAGCCCCAGTTGCTCGTATCCTTTGTCTGTTGCCATGCTTGCCTCCTGTTTCATGGAAGTGCGCGCCCTTAAGAAATTGCGGCCTTCAGTATTTGTTAAGAAAAAAATGGTCAGCGGTCGGCACCGGTCGCTTTCCCTTTGACGAAGGCCAGGCGCTTCTCTATGATAGCGGCTTTTCTTGATGTGAGCGAGAGACGAAAGGCGGGAGAACGGCATGGATGAGAAAAAAAAGGAGCGGACGTCACTCTATACCTGTAACGACTACCGGCAGGAGATGATTCTTCTGGCCATGCGCCGGAAATTGCAAGACGACGGCCTGACGGAAGATGAGCGCCGGCGTCTGCGTGAGGATATTGCCCATCTTGAAACGCGGATGGGCATGGACTGATTCAGTCGCGGATGTTTTCGACGTTCTTGCCAAAGGCTTT
>DOMU01000169.1 GCA_003509305.1 Desulfobulbaceae bacterium
GGCGTCAACGCCCGCTACAGCCACAGTTGCCTGGCGCTGTTTTATCTGCGAGCGGCGCTGGCCAGACATCTGCCGCAATGCCCGGCGCGGATAGTTCAATTCACCATCAACGATCCCTACCACGAGATGCTCTTACGCGTCGCCGTGGAAAAGCCCTGGGCCGTGTTCCTCTCCGCCGCCATCTGGAACAGCGAAATCGTCGCCCATCTGGCCCGTGATTTGCGCTTCTATCTGCCTAAAAGCCGCATCGTCATTGGCGGGCCGCAGGCTGGGGTTTTACAGCGGGAATTGTCCGATTTCGGCTGCGCCGTGGTCATTGGCGCTGTTGAGGGAATTGGTAATTCATTGTATCAGGATTTGCTCTCTGGACACTTGGCCGCCAGCTACCAGGCGGCGAGGCTGGCCACTACTGGCGCCGCCTTTCCCTTTCCCTATCGCGACGAGGATTTTGCCGGCGAGCTGCGCCATCGGCATGTCTATTATGAATCGTCGCGCGGCTGCCCGCACGCCTGCGGCTACTGCCTGTCGGCCCGCGAACGCGGCGTCTTTCATAAAGATTTGCCGCGGGTTTTTCAGGAACTGACGGCGATTCTCAAACACCAGCCAAAAGAATTACGTTTTGTTGACCGAACCTTCAACGCCCTGCCGGAACGCGCCCTGGCCATCTGGCGTTTTCTGGCCGCTCAACGGGGCAATACGCGGATTCATTGCGAAATCGCTCCGGAAGGTTTCAGCGACGAGATGTTTGCCTTTCTCGCCACTCAGGATCCGGGAGGCTGGCAGTTGGAAATCGGCATCCAATCCACCAATGCCGCGACGCTTGCCGCCATCAACCGCCGTATGGATATCGGCGCCGCTCTGGCCACCACCAAGCGGCTGGCGGCGCTGGGCAGCGTTTTCATCCACGCCGATCTCATCCTCGGCCTGCCTGATGAAACACGCGAAAGCTATCTGGTGGGATTTGCCGCGCTCTTTGCGACTGGCGCCCACTATATCCAGATGGGATTGCTGAAGGTTCTGCCCGGTACGCCGCTCGCGGCGCGGGCCGAAGCGTATGGCTTCGTTTACAGCCATCGCCCGCCCTATGGCGTTCTGGCCACGCGCTGGCTTGATGGCCCGGCCCTGGCCGAACTGTATTGGTTTGGCGAATGCGTCGAGAAGTTTCATAACAACGCTTTTTTCCCGTCGTTGTGGCGCTATCTGCGGGCGACAGATGAGGACGCGGCGGCCTTTTTCCTCGGTCTGACCGCGCTTTTTCAGCGTCGTGGCGGCTTTCAGCGGGCGGCGACCCAGGAATTTCTCGCCGAGGTTCTCACCGCGTTCATCGCCCCGCGTCCGGACGCCGAACTTCTTTTCGATCTGCTGCGCTACGACTGGCTGCGTACAGGGCAGCGGCGCTTGCCGGAATTTCTTGCCCTGCCCGCTGAACGCGAGGATATGGCCGCCAGCCACGACCGCGCCTATCGCCTCTTGCCGCCGCAGTTGCCGGGGTTCTACGCGGCGCGCGAGCGCAACGTTTTCTGCCGCCGTCTCGTTTGTCTGCGCCTTGGGCGGGAAAGTCTGGCTTTTCTTGGTTGGAATGAACAGGGCCTGCTGTGCTTTCCGCCGGAAAAAGAGAGAGGGTTATTCCCCTGGCAGCGGGTTTTATTGCTGCCAGATGCGGATAAAGCTTGATCTGCGTCGCCTGGCTGGTGTAGCGCTAGGGATGCGCGAGCAACAGGAACCACATTGATTCAATGTGAATTGGCATAAACCGCTAACAAAGAGAGGGTTATCATGATGAAAACAAAAAACATCGCTGTATTCCTGGCCTTTATTCTGTTTATTTTCCCGTTGGTCTCCAGGGCGGAGAATAATGAGGGAGAAAAGCGCAATGTCACCCTGGGGCTGGGAGTGGGAGTCGGCATGTCTGAATATAGAGGCTATGACCCCACCATCTTGCCGCTGCCCTTTTTCAGCTATACGGGAGGACGTTTTTTTATCCGCGGATTGACGGGCGGAGTTTCTCTGTACAAAGATACCCATCACGCCTTTTCTCTGGATCTGTCGTATCTGCCGCAAGAGTTTGAAGCGAGTGACAGTGACGACTCCGCCATGCGTCGGCTTGATGACCGCGACTCATCAATGCTCGCTGGCGCCAGTTACGCGCTGACGACCGCTTATGGCCTGGCCAGATTGTCGGTGGCCACGGATATTCTGGGCAAAAGCAATGGCATAATAGCCGATGCCTCGTACTCATATCCGTTTCAGCTTAATACGTTGAAAATAACTCCCGCTGTCGGCGGGACATGGACCAGCGGCGACTACAACAGCTATTACTATGGGATAAGCTTAAACGAGTCACGCCAGAGCGGGTTGCGGCCATATGACGCCGATTCCGGTTTTTCTCCCTATGTGGCGTTGAACATCCTCTTTGGCATCACCGACCGCGTCAATCTCATGCTCCACAGCCGGGTCACCTATCTCAGCGGTGAGATAACCGACAGCCCGATGGTTGACCAGGATTACAAATACTCTTTCGGCCTTGCCGTTACCTACTCCTTTTGAGGAAGCCGCTTGAGATGCGCCTTCAGCCTTCCTTCCACCATGATGTGGTCAATTGAGTTGAGCGAACAACGCCAGTGTCATGGACGTTTGCTTGTCAAGTATTCAAATAATGAATACAATGGGAAAGATAAAATACAATGTCACCATAAAAAAGCGGACTGGGAAAAATCTGGACAAGATGCAGCGTAAAGAGCGGATCAAGTTCAATCTGCTTGTGGATGCTCTCGAAGAAGGTGGCCCTGTCCGCTCGGAGTGGATGAATTACAGCAAATTATCGGCAACGGAATACCATTGCCACCTCAGCTACCACTGGGTGGCTTGCTGGCGGCATGAGGCGGAAACCATTGAAATTGAGGTGTATTATGTTGGCAGTCGTGAAAACGCCCCGTATTGATCTGCGTATTGAGGGAGAAATTCCGGCGCGAGTCATTGCTGTCTTGCGCGACGAATACGATGACTTGCGCGTCTGGGATGACGATGAAACCGTGCCAGTCAAAGAAACACGCTGGTACAAAGAAATCAGGGAATCAGCAACACCGGGGGAAATCCTGCGCGCTCACCGGGAAATCGCTCAAATGACGCAGGTGGAGCTAGGCAAAAGGGCCGGTATCAGCCGTCAGAATATCTCTAATCTTGAGCTTGGCCGCCGGCCCATCAGCCAAACCGTGGCTAAGCGTCTGGCTGATATTTTGGGGTGCCGCCCCGATGAATTCCAACATGCCTGGCAATAGATAAATCGTCCCCGCTCATCGCGACAGCATGGAATTGCCGGGGTGCTTCTTGCCGCCCGTGTGGCAATGGCAGCAACGCCCTGGCAACCACTGTTATATCGGAAGCTTCTTTCTTTATCAAACTACGCGCCGGTTCCGGACACCGCGCTGATTCGGATTGATAAGACAATATTTCCCATTTACCTGATGGAATGGCCGGCCTTATCCCACCGCTTTTCATCTCGTCGCCCGCCGACAGTTTTCATTCAGTTCTTGCCAGTGTCGGTCATCGCGCAATTCTGGTTTCGCTTCAGCAATATCCTTGAGGCATTGCTGAAGTTCTTCACGCCCGCCCCACCAACTGCTTGGATCGGTAGGTATAATGGCAACAAGAAATTGCAAGCTTTCTTCCGGGAAATTTTTAAGCAGCGCCGCTTGCGGGCCGGCTTCCATTTTGTCGAGATGTTCTTTGCTGTCCGCCCTGGAAATGGTTTCTAGGGTTTTATGATAAAAACGCGACACTAGGGAATAGTAGGAAGGATGCGGTTTTAGCCAATTCCCCAACATCTTCAAAGCCGCCGGGAATTCATCACCCGCCGCCAGACAAAGTTCAGCCAGCGATTGAGAAATTTCTGGCGACAGCCAGTTTTTCGATTTCGGCCGAACTTCTTTCCAGAAAGGCTGTATCCGGTTTTTCCAGAACTCTTCCCGCCGGTCCCCGGCGGCCTCACAAAAACGCCACATTTTATCCGCCGCGACATTCAGACCGCCTTGCGGCAATTGGGCAAAGGTTTTGCGAAAATCTCCGCTGCTATAGCCATCTATTCGTGCCAAAGCGACGTCGGTGAGAAAGTGGACAAATCGAGAGCCTAAATAATCCCCCAGCTCATCGTAATGCGCCGCCGTCTCCAGAAAATCCGCTTTAAGATCAGCCATCAGCGAGGGATGGTAATGCGGAGAAGAAAGAAATCCCGCCCACATCGCCCGCGCCTCCGGGTTGTGCCAATGAAAATACGGCAGCAGATTTTCTTTCGTCCACGCGCGAGCCACTTTGCACAAGGCAGGCAAATACATCGCCAGCACGACTCGCCCGTGGCGGAATTGTTTCTTATCCACATTGCATATTTGTCTGAAGAGCGCTTCGACATTGTCCGGCAGCGAATCATGCTGATTTGGGTCGGCGATTTTGTACCAGAATTTCCCCAGGGCCAGCGTAACTCCGCCCACCGGATGGTTAATGGCTTCTTGCACGGGATCGCCGCTGGTTGATGCTGGCTTGGATACAAAGGGAAGATCGAGGATACGCTGGCAAAGGGGCAAGAAAAGCTCATCCGGATTGTCAATGAATTCGGCCATGCTGAGCAGCCATGAAGAAGCGTTGGGAGCAACCTCCAGCAAGGTTTTATCCGGCATTTCATTCAGCAGCAGCGGCGCGAAATATTGCCATGCCCGGCGGCCCAGCCGAGCGATATTTTGCTCTTCCGACCAAGTCAATACAGCGAATTGCCATGGTCTGCTGGGCCAGATGTTTTCCTTGGCCGCATCACAAAGAGCACAAC
This sequence comes from Desulfobulbaceae bacterium, assembly GCA_003509305.1. GTDB lineage: Bacteria > Desulfobacterota > Desulfobulbia > Desulfobulbales > Desulfocapsaceae > UBA8130. The sequence goes on from DOMU01000169.1 coordinate 4,817, forward strand.
CGGCCTGCATGGCATGACGGCGGCAGTATTGCGTCCAGACGCTGCCTTCGTCCCGATCATCCATCCCTTGCTGCCGGTTTTGTTCTTTCCTTGTAACTTCTCTGAGCCAAGGCAGCAG
>DOMU01000091.1 GCA_003509305.1 Desulfobulbaceae bacterium
CTCGCCCAAAAGCAGCATCTCCGCCGCGTGGTGGTAGCCAAGCTGACGCGGCGCAAGCAGGCTGGAGGCGGCCTCCGGGCACAGCCCCAGGTTGACGAAGGGCATGGACAGGACGGCGTTATCGCCGGCATAGACCAGGTCACAGTGGAACAGCAGTGTGGTGCCAATGCCGACCGCCGGGCCGCAGACCGCCGCGACTAAAGGCTTGGGAAAGGAAGAGATACTGTACAAAAAACGTAATCCCGGCCTGTCAGCGTCGGTAGGTGGCCTATGCAAGAAATCCTCGAGATCGTTGCCGGCGCAGAACACCGTTTCATGCCCCTCAATCACGGCCACGCGTACCGTCGGGTCGTCGCCGGCCTCGCTAAGGGCGTCAGCCAAAGCGGCATACATCGCCAGATTGATGGCATTTTTGCGTTCGAGGCGGTTGAAGGTCAGCGTCAGCACGCCGTCTTCGCGGCGGGTTAAGATTTCCGTGGTCATGTGGCACTCCTTGTCATAAACGATCTGTTATCTGAAAAGCGGCTGAACCGCTAAGCGCGCCATTATGCCAGCTTTTTCACAAACACCCAGCCAAAAGGTTGCGGATTATCGATTTGATCTTTGCGGTCGGCGGCAAGACGCGGCATCATTGCCAATTTGTATAAGAAAGCCCATCAATCATTGCAAAGTGCCTGATGTTATTGGTCACGAGTGTATAGCCGCCAACGAGGCAAAAGGCGGCGATGAATAAGTCCGCATCCTCCCTTATTTGACCATTTCTCCGTAGCTTTGCATAAAGCGCGGCGGTCTCATCCCATGCCGGTCTGTTCATCACGCCAACAGGGAAATCCAGACATAATTCATCAAAGTACCCAAGTTTGGCCACGGCATTGACATACAGCAAGCCCCGCCGGATTTCGTAATAGGCAACGGGAGGAATGATACATGTGTTGCCAGCTACAAGTTCTCCCCGCAAAGAGGAGCAAACCCTCTCGTCATTTTTCAAAAGATAGGACAAAATATTGGTATCCAGCGCATAAATGGTCATACGTCGCATTCCCGCGCGATGTTGACACGGTGGTTGATTGTCTCGTCAAATTCCTTCGGCAGCGGGCCTGTGTCCCGCATGGCCCGCCGGAATCGCTCTAATGCTTTGAGTTGTCTCGCCGCCAGTGGGGAAAGCGCGGTTGGTTCATCCAAAATCGTCACAATGGCCCGCTGTCCATCCGGTAAAGGCGGAGCATCAAAAGGTACAACCCGTCCATCTTCAATGTGCGCGTGATAAGATTGCATTTTTATGTTCCTCATGCGGTTTTCGTCTGGGGTGAGCTTCGTGGCCGCCCGTTGCAAGCACAAGGCGCCCCGCTTCATTTCATGTGTAAGCATTTTCCCGGGAAACTCTTCAGAGGCTGATGTGTCACAGGAGTGTGATATACTTCTTCAATTCTTTCCACGCCTTCTTTTTCTCCGCATTGGAGCTTTCGTTCACCTTCCAACGCAGGAACAAGTCGCGCAAGCTTTTCGCTTCTGGCTGGGAGAGATTCACGATGGCCAAGCCGAGTCCTTTATGACGCTGCTTCCAGTTGTTAAATTCTTTGAAGGCGGCGTCGAGAACCCGGTTCGATCCGGGTGGCGGAATCTGAGAGTCAGTGTTCCCGCCGTCTTGACCAGAGACGGGCCATGCCACGCCGGACGCTTTCAGCCATTCTTGAACCTGTTTGTCGCGATCGGTGTCCCATTTTTTTGGATTATTCGCCCGCACTCGTTCCGCCACCTCTTTGATTTTCAAGCCGACTTCTTTTTCAGTTTTCCATGTGTCCAATTTAGCGACAGCGGTTTTGAAATCGCCCCAATTATCGGCTTTTTCCAAAAGGGGCAAATGTTTCCGCCAAGGATAAAGGCGCTCTACTTCTTCCCGTTTCTTTCTTTCCTTGTCCTCTGCGACCAGCTTCAGAAAAAAATCTGTCCTGTTTATCTCCGGCTCAACGAAGCGGCCATAGCCGACGGCGGTTTTGGCGCCGAAGCCCAATTCGCCAAAAGCACGGGTGAACATCTTCTCCACCGCGTTTTCATCCGTCTGGTCAAAAGGCCGGGTGACCGGGTACTGGGTGTCGCGGCAAGGCAGGGGCGAGACAAAACAACGGAAGACAAATTCAGCCTTTTCCGCCACGGCAAGAAATTTCACAGGGATGGGGTTTTCGGTTTCCAGCGGCCCCTGCTCGTTCGCGTAATACTTTCCGAAATGCGGGTTCATGATGTCGGTTTTGATGGTGGGAATGGTGGCGGGGAAGGCGTCGAGAAAAATAAGTTGCCCGCGCACGCTATCCTTTTTGCCGGTATCGGTATCGCCAAAATAACGGCGCAAGAACGGATGTTGGTCGTCAATTTCCCACTGGTCGTCAATGATTTCACCCCGCTTATTTCGCGCTTGTTGAACCGTGCTTGCTTCCGTCACTGCAATCTCCAAAGCGCAGGCCAGGCGCAACACGCCTTTGATGGCACTGGCCGGGATATAAGGCAGACCACTGTTGCGATCGAGGATCATACCGGTTTCCGTGGGATGGCCGGAACCCAGGCCGGACGCATAGGGACTACTCAGGCGGGCGCGAAATTCCCAGACTATGCCACCTTGGACGGCAAGGCTTTCCAAAATGCCAACCTGGTTATCATGGATGGCGTCAAGCGTTGGTTTGGTGTGGCTAAGCATAAGATTGGCTTTGTCGCCCAAACGCACAATAACATCTTTATCCTTTTCCCCGGTGTCGTGCCATTCAGTCATGCGGGAAAAGTAGAGCGAAAAATTGCTCTTGCCTGTATTCTCCAACAATGTTTCCTGATACTTCGGGATAGGTTTCATTGCTCAGTCTTCCCCTTCGCCAAAGGCGCGGACATAGCGCTTCAACCATTGCAGCATTGCCAAAGCCTCTTGTTGGGCGCGCAGATAGTTTCTTTGCTTCAGGTCGGCAAACTTCTTCAGAAAGACGAGGTTCTCGTCATCTGGATTCAACTTATCAATACCTTGCCGTTCTAGCCAAGCTTTGATAGTCTTGAATGTCTTGGTGTGCTTGTTGTCCTCTCCCGGCTTTTGTTTGGAGAGCAAAAATGCCAGAGTCTGCCCCAGACCATTGGTTAAAATCATGGTGGGCACGCCGACGACAAAATTGGCGGTATCTTTATCCATCGAGTTGCAAAAAACCCGTTCCACGCACTCCAGCGCAAAGGCGGCTCGTTGCTGTTCTTTGGTTTGCATGATTCCCCTCCGTATTACAGCCAGGATACGGCAAAAATGCCGCGTCCCAAGGTTTCGTCACCGCCGACCTGTAAATGGCCGGCCACCACTTTGTCTTTGATATAGTCTTTAATCGAGTTCGATTTCAGACTGGCCGCCGTATCGCGGGAATCGCCCCAGAAAATCAGGCTGTACATCAGGGTATCGGCAGGTAATTCTTCCTGGTAGCGANNTCTTTAGTGGTGCCGGTTTCCTGGTTTATCATGATCTGGGCCATGACTGAGGTGCAGTCACTGACCCCATACGCAAAAACCTCATCGGATACAAGCAGCAGGCGTTCGGAATTTTTGAAGAGTTCAATGGCTTCTCCTGCCAGCATAAATCGTTCGCCTACCATTACCTCTATATCCTCCAACAACACAGAGCTATTATCTGCGGAACCATTTATCCACTTGGCTTGTTGTTCTGCCAAACCCTCCAGCCCGTCAAGATTAAATCCGGTTTTCCCTGCCAAGGCCAAATCCTTGTGCAGCCTTTTTAACACCGCCGGGCAGGTGATCCAAACAAAGGGCGCGATATTGGAACGCATGGGAAAGGCGAGGATTTTGGCGTCACCGATGGACAGTGAACCAGCGTGGTCGCCATCATTGCTATTAGCGCCAAAAACAAGGGTAGTGCTGATTTCCTCGAAAGCGTTTTGCTGTGATTCTTTTTTCAGACTGTTTTTGAAATGGTCAAAGTGAGCGCGCAAGGCCCCTTTCATACCTGAAGCCTGGATGATTGGCCAGTTGGTATGCCGTTCCCGCTGGATAGGCGAGTCAACTACACCCATCGAAGCGCCGCTACCAGCATGGCAGGGAGTCACAGCGTACATACACAGAATGGAAGCGTCAAGTTTCATAACAATTTCTCCTTATTGTGGGAGTGGCAGGCAATAATTGTTGATGTTTTTACTGAAAACGGCACCAGCGGGCAGCCAGGTTTTGCTTGCTTTATGAAAACCATGATGCAAATCCCAACCAGCGATCAAAATCGGTTTACCGCTGGCAAAAACATGTGGTTGAATGTCCTCGGTCAGTTCTATCGGCGCGAGGGATAGATACAATGAAGCCTGACCTGTGGATAAATCCGGTGCTGGGGTTACGGTATAACCGCAAACGCGCTGTTCACCGCCCAGGCGCAACAGACCTGTTTTGTTCAGCCCCAGGTCGCGGCTAGTGCCGACAACCAGCTCGACTCCGGCCCGCAAACGCAGATGCCCGGCGGAATACAAGGCGCCCTGCTTCACTTTGCGTTTGCCGTCGATGGCGATGCCGATGCGCGCTTCGGAATCGTAGAGATCAGAAGCGGCCATCAGATCATTCGTTTTGATTTCAGTGGCATATAAACGGTCTAGCCTCAGCCAGCGGCCGGCCAAAGACTTGGCTTCATCCGTCGCTTTAACCAGCGGCAGAGTCACCCCAGAGGAAGAATGCAGGCCCAAAGCCTCAACGGTCATTGACGCGGGTGCATGGCCGCGCAGAATTTTTTCTCCGACTACGCCATTTTCTTCGGTAAACCAATGCGCCGGACATGGGACATACAGCATACCGTCTTTTTTCAGCAGAACCGCGCTGACGGCAAAAGGAGCTATTTCTCCGCTTTTGCCGATCACATCGGTCAGGCTTGTCGGGCAGTGACCCGCGTTGTAGTCAGCAAAAGAAATATTGCGCTGTTGCAACGCGGCTGTGCGCAAAGCGCCCTGAATAACCGATACCGGCGGCGGAAACAGAGCATTCGTGCTCAGTTGTCCGGCCTCCATCGGTTCGGCACCACGGAAAAACAGGGTGTCGGCAGGTGTCAATTGATACCAGATACTCATGCTTTCCTCCTTGCCGGTTCAGCGAGAAAGCGGGCAATAATTGCCGCCTCCGGATTGAACCAATCCGTCTGCCCGGCCTTATCGCGAATCATCAGCCCGGCTAGCCGCTCTGCAAACTGGCGCTGCTTCGCTTTCGGAACGCCTTTGCCGGAATGGCCGATTTCATATCGAATCAGCCGGACAATTTTGTCTTTGTCCCCGTCGCTTAAATCTGTCGGTTTGCTCAGCGCCAGCGGGCTGATGGCCCCTTTTAATTCATCCAGCCGGTAGAGCAGGCTGCCGCTTAACTGATCTTCACTGATGTCTTGCATCAGATGTCGTAGGCCCAGCAACAGCGATTCACCACCGAATGCGTCAAAAGGATTGGCTTGATTCCATTTCAGCCACAGGTCACGGTCACCGCCAGAGCGCTTTTTCAAGCGGATCGCCAGAGCGTTCCGCCCTGCTTTTTCTTTGGCAATATTGTCCAGTACGTCATGGGCGTCACGCAGCACTTCCCTGAGCGGCGTTTTGTGGTGGGCAATGATGATAGCAGCAGAGATGGAAATTTTTTCCGTCTCGCCCAAGTGCATGCCCAGCTTGCCGTTTTCCGGCGGGCATGTTGGCGAAATTTCCTTGGCGCCGTCCGGCCCATACTGGACAAAACCCATGGTGTAGGATTGGCGGATTAGATCAGCGGCTTCCAGCGCCGAGTCAAGCGGCAGGATGGCGCAGACATCATCGCCTCCGGCGTATATCAATCTGCCTGAAAGCCGATCAATCACAGGGGTGACACCGTAACGGGCAAAGCTGTTTAAGGCGTCGGAGATGGCGGCGTGCAGGGCCGGATTGAGCAGGCGTTTTTTCGATAATATCCGCTCTTCCTGTAGTTTTTTTCGCAACGGAGATTTTGGTTGAAAATGATCATTGGCAAAGCGTTTTTTCAGTTCGGGATGAATGACGTCGCCCCAGGTGGCGGAGAGCGTCTTTCCGTTGATCAAATCCCCCATCTTGTCGCCATCCATCAGCAACAGGGCGTAGTATTTGTCACGATCTTTGTATTCCACGCCGTTTTTCTTCCCTAACAATACAATCTCGCGTATGTTTTGCGAATGCTCATCGTCAGCCGTTTTCAGTTCAGATGCATGAAACCAGTCGAGTAGGTTTTTACGTTCTTTCTCGCTAAGAGCAATGTGTTCGGTCAATTTCAAACAATAGCGATGGGCGGCGATTTCTGTGGTGGAAGGGAATTTATCCGCCTCGGCAAAAACCGGAGCCAGCAATTCCTCTTGCTGTCTTTTTCTTTTCATCACTCTGGGCAAAAAGCGTTTGACGGCGCAGATGGCGCACAACCGCTCACTTTTGCCGACTTGGACATAGCCATCAGCGCCATTCGCCCGATCGCGAATACCGTTCCAAAAATCCTGGACAGCTTTGCGGTATTCGTTGGCTTTGCTTTGACCGGCTTCTGCGAAATCATATAAAACTTCATGTTCGCCGCAGAGCGGGCATTTTTCGCCAAGCTGTGTATTCCTGATCCGTGTTGGTTTCAGTTTGGCGGCGGCGAGAAGCGATTGCGTCAGCGAATGAGAAGCACCGTACAATCGGGCGCTGATCTGACCGCTTCCGCCAAAGTTTTTGGCAAATGCGGCGATGGTGTTATACTCGCTTTCCCATTTGTCCTTGGTCAGCACTTGTTCAAAATTGTCCTTATCGCTCAATCCGGCCAGGCGGCAGGCGGCGTGGCTGAACTGCCAGTAGTCGGAGATTTGATGGTCAAACAGCTTTTGCATGCTTTCGCCGCACTGCGTCTCGCTGACCAGATATTCACGCACCAGCCTGGCAATGCGCAGCCATTCGGCCTGCACCGCCTTTTCGATTTCCCGGCAAATTTCACCGCTTCGATTCGCCGGGCAGAGGAAGACAAATTTATTGGGGAAAGAGGCGATGTAGTCAGAGTTTTCGCTCTTCAGCGCTTTGTCCTCTTCCTTCAGAAAACGCTCCAGATGAAATTCTTTGCCGATCCATGCCTCGACCAGCGTTTGATCGTGCAAAGACGGATAGACAATGTGATCCGGGCCAAGGGTTTCGGCAATATGGCGGATGCCGCTAAAGGCTAGGTAGGAGAGAAT
>DOMU01000163.1 GCA_003509305.1 Desulfobulbaceae bacterium
GACGACGCGGGCAAGCGCCTCGTCAACCGAGGCCTGGGCCTGGGTCGAATCGAGCAGCGCCAGTTTCTGCCCGGCCTGAACAATATCGCCTTCCCGCACATACAACTCGGCCAGCCGGCCAGGTTCGAGCGACTGGATGACCTGTTCTTTTCGCGAAGGCGTCACCTTGCCAGGCCCAACCGCGACCTCATCGAGATGCGCGAAGATCGACCAGACGATAAAGGCGACAAAGCCAAAGATGCACAAGAACAGTATGGTGCGCGGTTTGCGCGAATCAACGTGAGCATAAGACTGATAAACGACAGGACTCGCCATGATTTTTCTCCGTCACTACCAAAAGTACCTATAAAATAGTTGGGATATTGATTTTTTTTTTACTCTTCCCGGAACCGCCCGTCACCCTTCACTCCCCTGTCGGCTTCGCCGGCATCCCTCCAAGAGGGAGACTGACTTCGCTCCCCTCTTCTGGGGGGATGGCCGAAGGCCGGGGGAAGTTGTGGGAAAACCACGAAGGCCAGGAAAATCTGTGTGTGGCAAACGCGGCCACCAGGGGGACGTCCTACTTGCTGACAACCGGATTAGCCGGGTTGTTACTCCCCTTCAGATTATTCAGGATGGCGTCACGCGGGCCATCGAGAATGATCCGCCCGCCCTCCATGACAATGATCCGGCTGACCAGGGGCAGCATGGCGTAACGGTGGGTCACCGCCAGCATCGTCCGTTTACCCATCCATTTTCTAAAGCGCTGAATGACAATTGCCTCCGTGGCCTCATCAAGCGAAGCGGTCGGTTCGTCAAGCAGCAGCACNNACCAGCGGTCGTGGCTGATGACCAGCACCGCGCCCGCGAAGTTTTCCAGGCCGTCTTCCAGGGCGCGCATGGTGTTGACGTCGAGGTCGTTGGTCGGTTCGTCAAGCAGCAGCACGTTGGGAGAACGTAAGATCAAACGCGCCAACATCAAGGTCTGCTTCTGGCCGCCGGACAAGCCCACGCCCCCTTCCCGCAGCACCAGATCGAGTCCATGTGACTGGTTAAGCAGTAACTGGTCGGCGCAGACAATGTGCATTGCCTCGAGAATCTCTTCGTCTTTCGCCAGTGGGTTGGCGAGCAAGAGGTTTTCCCGCAGCGTCCCGTAAAACAGGCTGGCGTCCTGCATGAGGAAACCAACGTCGCGGCGGACATCGGCCACGTCGATCAGGCTCATATTGACGCCGTCGAGCTGTACCTGTCCCTGCTGCGGCAGGGCGAGACCGCCGGCCAGCCGCAACAAGGTCGATTTGCCAGAGCCGACCCGGCCAAGGATCGCCACCTTCTCACCGGCGCTGATCCGCAAAGCCGGGATATTCACAGCCGGTGGCTCCTGCGGGTCATAGCTGAAGAGCACCTTGTCGAAACGGTAGGCGCCGAGCAAAAGGGGCCGGTGGTATCTGTCCTCGTTGCGGGCATGGTCGAGTGGCAACGACAAAAGGCCGTCGAGCGCCTTCTTGCTGACCCTGGCGTTCTGCAACCGCGTGAAGACAGCCGTGACCACGCCCAGCGGCGCGATTGTGCGGCTGGTCAGGATCGAACAGGCGATCAAGGCGCCAAAGCTCAGGTTCCCCTCGAGAATGGCATAGACGCCAACGATAACGACGCAGACATAGGACAACTGCTGGATCGTCGAGGTGTAATTGGTCAGCATACCGGCGAGAAAGCGCTGCTTCATGCTGATATCGGCCGCCGTGCGGTTCACCTTGTTCCACTGGTTGCGGAAACGCGCTTCCGCCTGCAGAATCTTGATATCTTCGACGCGGTGGATGGTTTCCATCAAGAGGGTATTGCGCAGTGTGTTTTCCTTCAGGCCCTCGTTCGCCAGATTCGACAGGGGAATCTGCATCAGTATGCTGGGGAGGAGCAGAATCGGAATGGCGCAGATCGGAACCCATACCAGCGAGCCGCCGATCATCCAGATGATGATAAGAAAGGCGACCACGAACGGCAGATCGACCATCACCCCCAGGGTCGTCGAGGTCAAAAGCTCGCGCATCTGATCGAGGTCGCGCAATTGAGATATTAATGTGCCAGGAGATTTTGGCCGGGCATCACTCCTGATGTCGAGCGTCCAGGCAAAGAACATCGACGACAGCCGCAGATCAGCCCGCTTGCCAAAATGATCCGTTAAAGTGACACGCGCCAGGCGGATGCAAAATTCGATGCTGAGAAAGAGGAGCACGCCGGAGGCAAGCACCCATAAGGTGTCGGTTGAACGCCCTGGAATGACGCGATCCCACACGATCATCGCGAACAACGAGGTACTGATGGCCAGCAGGTTGCCGACCAGCGAACCGATACACATCTCGAAGATCGTCCACTTGTTGTGGAAGAAGATATCGCGCAGCCAGGTCTTTGGCTTGAACGACAAGAAATCGTCGATCCGGTCGTTTTGCGCCTCTTCACGCTCACCGACCAAGAGGATCGGGTGCTTCTGCAAGGCCCGCAACTGCCTGACCGGCACCGAGCGTTTGGCCAGTTGGCCGTCCACCGGCACCACCAGTTTGGCCATGTTCCCGTCCACCGAGACGAGCATCGCCACCGATTTCGAGGAAACCGGGATCAGGGCCGGCAGCATAATATCAGTGAGGTCGCCGACATTCCAGTTGACGAACTGCGCCGTCAGTCCAGCCGAAAGCGCGACATCAACGATGGCGTCGAGGTATTCGGTCTCACTCGACCAGACAGCCGAACTGCGGATCTGTTCCGGCGAGGTCTGCACGCCGAGCGTGCGGGCAACCAGCAGCAGGGTTTCAATCCAGGGTTCGATCCTGGTGGGAACCCCTTCGGTGGCTTCGGCGCGGATTTCAGCATCCGTCGGCACATCGGGACGGCGGAAAAATTCTTCAGGAGGCCCCTTCTTTTCGCCTGGATGCCCCGGTTCATGTTCAGGGGCGGAGCGAGGCGCCGGCGTTATGCGTATATGAGACGCTTCCGATTCCTCCGCCTTATCGGCATTGGGCGCGGCGCCGGATACCGCCGCCCTCTCCACCTGACCTTTATCTGGCTTGGTACCATCGCCATCATCCCTGAGCGTTTCCGTTGCCATATTCCTGCCATTCGTTATCTGCTTGTTTTTTCATCCCGGATCACATCCGCGACCTGCGCAGTTCGTTCACCAGCGAACCCACCGCGTTTTCCGCCTTCAGGCGCGCCGTCAAACCGTCAGCAATCGCCGTAATACGTGATGATTCCGCCGAAAAAATGTCGCGCTCGGCGTCGAGTACATTGGTCAACTGGCGTTTTCCCAAGGTATATTCCTGCCAGTAGAGATCGCGCGACGTCAGCGATAGCTTTTTCATCGTATCGAGCGCCTGACGCCGGACCGCCGCTCCTTCTATTTCCGTCCCGGCGGAGACCAGTTCCGTCCGCCGCAAAAGGCGCTGGCTCTCGAGCTGACGCACCATGGCATCCCGGTTGGCGCGCGCCGCGGCAACCCGGTGGCGGTTCTGACCCACCGATGAAAACGAGCCACTGACCGAAAGACCGGCCCAATCGGTGTTGTAGCCACTATCACCGCCGGTCATCGTGTTCTTGTTTCCGACGAGGTTGAGCGACGGGAAATAATCCGATTGCATTATTTTGATCTGGGCTTCCGCTTCGAGGATCGCCGCTTTCGCCGCCTGCACCGCCGGCGCCCTTTCAATATTTTCGTCACCGTTTGAGAGCGCGACCACCACCTTGTTAACACTTGCCAGATCGGCCACGGATTGCGGGCGCATACCAATTATCTCGGCCAGGTTATCCGCCGCGACATTGAGCCTGGTTTTCGCCTGCACCAGATCGACGGTCGCCCGTNNGCCACATCGGCCTGCGTCAGATCGGAGGCGGCCGACAGGCTCGCCCTGACGCGGTCGGCAATCACCCTGCGCAACTTATTCAGGTTGGCGATCGCCTCCTGCGCCGCGTCCATCGTCGCCTGGGCCGCGGAAAACTGCACGTAATGGTTCGCCGCCGAATAGGCGACATCCTCAATCGTATTGTTCAGCGTATGGCGCTCGCGGTTCAGGGCCGCATCCGCCTGACTGATCCGGCCCGGCGTCTTGCCGAAGTCATAAACAANNAAACAAGCTGGCTGATGCCGCCGCTTATCTGGGCGCCGGAAGCCGAGTCGCGGCTGTAGGCGGAACCGTAACCGGGCGCCACGTTGTAGTTCAGAACCGGAAACCATGCCCCTTTAGCCACCGACACCTCCGCCGCGCTCTGATTGACCACCGCCTCCGCCCGGCTTACATCCGGATGGTGCGCAATCGCCAGCCCGACCGCGTCGCGCAAGGTCATGTCAACCAAAGATACCCGCTGCACGCCGTCTAGCGACGACGCCTTGGTAACAGAACCGGGGACACCTCTCATGGCCGTGGGGGCGGAGGCAAAGCGGCTGCCGAACGGAGACGGCGATACTTCACCCACGGCGGCATGGGCGCCGGCCGCCGCCAGGCCATACCCCACAGCCACATTCTGCGATATGACGGATGAATCGTACAAGGGCAACAGTGTCGAAACGGGGAAATCATAATCCTTCGCCGGCTCTGGAGCGATCCCAAGTTCAGCGGCATGGCGTGACGGACAGCCGCTTAATACGAGGCTTGTCAGCAACACAGCGAACGGCGCCGCTTTAACCAGCGAACGGAGGCAAAGCGCTTTTGTGCGATAGTATTTCATTTATGTATTCTCTCTCGTCCCTATCTATTGACACAATCCACCCAGCCATGCGATCATCGAAAAATGACAGGCAAATACAACGACCTATTCTATAGTATATCATACAGAAAGCATACTCTTTTCTTGGAAAGATTGCTCCCCCCGGCGCTGCGCGTCACC
>DOMU01000146.1:0-1306 GCA_003509305.1 Desulfobulbaceae bacterium
CGAGGCGAGCAGCGCCGCTTCGCCATGGCCACCGCCATGCCACACCGGGCCGACGGTATGGATGACGAAGCGGGCCGGTAAACGGTAACCTTTAGTCAGCTTGGCCTCTCCTGTGACGCAACCGCCAAGTAAGCGGCATTCGGCCAAAAGTTCCGGCCCGGCGGCCCGGTGAATCGCCCCATCGACACCGCCACCACNNACGGAAAGGGTGGTGATGTCGGCTTTGATCGCGCTGAGTTCCACGGTTTCACCTCATTTGTTCCAGACGTTCGCGGGCCGCCGAGAGCAGCGCCAACCGCGCTTCGAGGTCAGCCAGTTTGTCCCGTTCCTTTGCCACCGCCTCCGGCTGAGCTTTGCCAAGGAAATTTGCGTTGCCGAGTTTTTTTCTGGTCTGCGCCAGTTTTTCTTCGAGCTTGGCCAGTTCTTTCCCGTTCTTCGCCAGTTCCGCCGCCACGTTGACGAGACCTTGCAGCGATACGAAAATTTCCAGGCCGGAGCCGGCAAAACTGGCGGCATCCGCTGGTTTTTCGCCGGTCTCGGCGATGGATAAAGCCTCTAATCTCGTCAGACTGGCGATGCGTTCGCTGCCCGCCTCAAGCAGTGCCCGCTTGGCCGCGTCGGGGCAGAAAACGACGGCGGTCAGCTTCGCCGACGGATGGATGTCGTTTTCCGAGCGAATCGTTCGCAAGCCGCCGATCACTTCCATGAGCGTGGCCATTTCCTCTTCGGCCCGCGCGTCGTGCCAATCGGCACGTGGTTCGGGGAAGGGCGCCAGCATCAGCGGCTGACGTCCGCCGGGCAACACGCTCCAGATTTCTTCGGTGACAAAAGGGATAATCGGATGCGTAAGTTTCAGAATCGTTTCGAGCACGGCCAGGAGTACGCCTTTGGCCTCGGTTTTCACCTTATCGTCGGCGCTGAACAAATCGGCCTTGATCCACTCCAGATACCAGTCACAGAATTCGGTCCAGATGAACTGATAAGAGGCTTGCGCCGCCTCGTTGAAAAGAAAATTGTCGTAGGCGTTCCGCACTATTTCGGCGGTGGCCTCGGCGCGGCTGAGGATCCAGCGGTGAGCCATCGGCAATTGCCCGGGATTATCGGCAACCTGGCGGATATGTTCGTCACAGCCCGTCAGGTGCATATGGGCGAAGCGGGCGGCATTCCATATCTTATTGATGAAGTGCTTGTAGCCCTCGATGCGTTCGACATCAAGACGGATTTCCCGGCCCTGCGCGGCCAGCGCCGTCAGCGTGAAACGCATGGCATCGGCGCCGTAGGTGGCGATGACATCAAGCGGGTCGAT
>DOMU01000146.1:1355-3004 GCA_003509305.1 Desulfobulbaceae bacterium
GAAATGCAGGCCCATCATCATCATGCGGGCGACCCAGAAGAAGAGAATATCGAAACTGGTGACCAAGACCGATGTCGGATAGAACATGGCCAGTTCTTCGGTTTTTTCCGGCCAGCCCATAGTCGAAAAGGGCCATAAAGCCGAGGAAAACCAAGTGTCGAGCACATCCTCTTCTTGCACGATGTTTTTCGAGCCACATTTGGGGCAACGCGTCGGGTCGTCCATCTCAACGATGCGCTCGCCGCAATCCTGGCAATCCCAGGATGGAATGCGGTGCCCCCACCATATCTGCCGCGAGATGCACCAGTCGCGGATATTATTCATCCAGCCAAAGAAGTTAGCCCGCCAGGATTTCGGATGCAGCCGCACGCGGCCATCCTCGACCGCCGCCATCGCTTCATCGGCCAGCGTGCGCATGGCGACAAACCATTGTAATGAAGTCGCCGGTTCGATGACGGTGTGGCAGCGGTAGCAGGTGCCGACGGAATGCCGGTACTCCTCGATTTTCACAAGAAAACCGGCCTCTTTGAGATCGGCGGCAATCTTTTCGCGGCAAACGAAACGCTCCAGCCCCTGATATACCCCGGCGTTTTCGTTCATCAGGCCGCGACCGTCCATAATCTGCATAAAGGCCAGGCCATGCCGCTTGCCCATCTCGTAGTCGTTGCGGTCATGCGATGGCGTTACCTTCAAAGCGCCGGTGCCAAAACCCAGTTCGACGGCGGCATCGGCAATCACTTTGATACAGCGGTCGGTCAGTGGCAGCATTACTTCCTTGCCAACAAAATCGCCATAGCGCTCGTCTTGCGGATGGACGGCGACGGCGGTATCGCCAAGCATGGTTTCCGGTCGCGTTGTCGCCACGATCACGCCCTCTGACCCATCCTCGCCGGGATAGCGGATATGCCAGAGGAACGACTGCCGCTCCTCATACTCCACCTCAATGTCCGACAGCGTGGTCTTGCATTCCGGACACCAGTTGATGATGCGCTCGCCGCGATAGATAAGCCCTTTTTCGTACAGGCGCACAAACACTTCCAGCACCGCGCGGGAGAGGCCCTCGTCCATGGTGAACCGCTCGCGCGTCCAGTCGCAGCTTGTGCCCATGCGGCGAAGCTGCCTGACGATCGTGCCACCGTAGGTTTCCTTCCAGGCCCAGGCGCGCTTGAGGAATTCTTCGCGGCCGACATCCCGCTTGGTAAGCCCTTCCTCGGCCATCGCGGCCACAATGCGCGTTTCGGTCGCGATCGCGGCATGGTCCGTGCCGGGCAGCCACAGCGTCGGGTCGCCCTTCATGCGGTGGTAGCGGGTCAGGATATCCTGCATAGTGCTCACAAGCGCGTGCCCAATGTGGAGCTGGCCCGTGACATTCGGAGGCGGCATCACAATCGTGAACGGCTTTTTGCCCGGCACGCNNGTTCAAACGCAAGCGGCTGGTATGCCTTGGGCATTTCCTGTCTCATGGTGAATCCTCCCTGCAAAGTGGTAGCAAAAAGCCGCATACGTGCAAAGGACGGATGCGGCTCCGTGGTACCACCTTAGTTCCCGGCGCAATGACCGGCTCTCACCGCGATAACGCGCGGACGCGCACAGGCTACGCATGCGGACGCGGAACAAGCTGCCAGCGCCGGCTCTTCACCCATGGCCCT
>DOMU01000147.1 GCA_003509305.1 Desulfobulbaceae bacterium
GAGCCGCTGACCACCTGTTGGGGCCTGACACGGGCGGATATCGACAGCCTGCGGCAATGGACGCCCGATAGCGGCATCCGCTGGGGCCTTGATGCCAGGCATCTGGCTACCTTCGCGGCGCCGGACGGCATGACGACCACCTGGGAAGCGGGTTTAGCCCGTATGACGTTAGGTTTTGCCATGGGCGACGGCCCGTCTTTTCACGGTATTGTCCCCTGGAGTGGCGTCGAGGGCGGCGATGGGCGTCTTTTGGGGCGGCTGCACGCCTTCATTGCCCTGATTCGTCAAACGCTTTATGAGTTTGCTGACGATTGCCCGCTGCGCGGCTGGCTTAATCGCTTCAGCCAGCTCTTGGCCGCGCTCTTTCCCGGTCTTGCTGATGGAAGCGACAGCGGTGATGAACTCGCCGACTTACGGCAAATCCTGGCTGGGCTGACGGTGATTCCGGGAAACGAGCATCAGGAGCCGGTCAGCCTCGCGGTGCTCACCGCCTGGCTGCGGCGGCAGGCGGAAAAGCCGGCGCTGGGCGGTTTTCTGCGCGGACGGCTGACCTTTTGCTCAATGCTGCCGATGCGCTCGATTCCTTTCGCCGGAGTTTTTTTGTTGGGTCTGAACGATGGCGATTTCCCGCGCCGCGATACGACGCCCTCCTTTGACCTGTTGCGGGAGAGTTTTCATCTTGGCGACCGCAGTGTCCGCGCCGACGATCGCTATCAGTTTCTCGAGGCAATGCTGGCCGCGAGAAGAACGCTTTTTCTCAGCTATGTCGGAAAGAGCGCGAAAAAGGGTGAAGATTTACCGCCATCGCTGGTGGTGACCGAACTTTTGGAAACCCTGGCCCGAGACTATAGCGTTCACGGTCTGGTGGTTCAGCATCCACTGCACCCTTTCGATCGTCGATATTTTACTAGTGAAAACAGTGAGTTGTTCAGTTATGCCAGGCAGCTTATGCCGAAGGGGGACGAGGATGGCGCTGCTGCCGCGGTAAGAGATCCGTGGTGGCGAGGTGAAATCGCCTTTACGCCGCCGCTTGTTTTTCTGGACGATTGGCTGGAATTTCTTACTCAGCCGCAGCGGTATTTCTTCCGCCGCCGCCTTGGCCTTGATTTACGCGAGGCCGCTGGCCGCATCGCGGAACAGGAAACCTTTGCCCTTAATGGTCTTGAAAATTGGCAGGCTGGACGAGAAATTCTTACCGCCATTGAGGAGGGCGAGATGGAAGACGAGACGGCGGCGCGGTTGGCCGCATCCGGCGCCTGGCCTCTGGGTGGTCCCGGTCAGGCGCTGTTTCAGGAAAAGTGGCGGGCGATGACTGCATTCGCGGCGACTGTTGCCGGTCTTGATCTTGGCCAACCGCTGCCGCGCCGTTTTTTCAGCGTCGATTGCGGCCTTTTTCACTGCCAGGGAACGTTGAGCGCTGGCCGTGAGCGTGGCCTGCCGCTGATCAACCACCGTAAACTGAGGGGGAAAGATTTACTGCAAGGCTGGCTTTACGCTCTGCTCTTGCAACATTTACCTGACATGCAAAAAGACGTGATACTGGCCTTTACCGATGGCGTTTTTCGGTTACGGGCCGCAGAGGGCGATTCTCCCACCCTCGCCGATATGGCCAGGCTTTTCGTCAGCGGCAGCCGGGCGCCGTCGCCGCTTTTGCCTGAACCGGCCTTTACCTGGGCGAAACGAGAAGCCTCAGTCTCGACCCGCCACAAACGGAGCGCCGCCAGCATGGCCGAAGAGGAGTTGCAAAAAGCGCTGGCCGATAGCCGCGAACCGGAATGGGCGAAACTCTTTGCTCATCTCGACGGGCCCTTGTGGCGGCCTGAACATGAGGCGGCGGCAAGGGCCTTCATGCTGCCGGTTTATGCCCGGCTACGGGTGGTGTGAGAAGGATTTACCCTGACGTGTTTCTCACGTGTTGTGTTCACGGCATCGTCGTCACGCTGGTAGCTTCGCTCGTAAAAATCAATCCGCCCGTCGTTGCCGATGACGACGAGCGTCGATGAGCGGGTGCCGTAGGTGGGGCTGTCTATAAAAACCGGAGCGAGGAGACGCTCCCATTCCAGGCCCACTCCGGTTGCCGGCAGTTCGCTCTCTTGCGGCTGATGCCGGTCGCGCAGCGCCGTAAGAAAAGGCTCCGGGTCGGTTTGGCCGGGCGTAATCGCAAGTGTCAGCGGTGCCAGCAATTCTTTGATGCGCCGTGTCTTCGGCCATTTCGTATCGAGAAAGCGGTTGGATAGGGCGTGTACCCCGGTCTCGACCCGTCTGACGCGGTTATCGGCGTTGCTGTAGAACAGCATTTCCTTGCTATCCAAAAGCAGCAGGTTGAAGGGATTGTAGAGTTGGGCATGCTGTTGTAACTCTTTGATAAAAGCGGCGGCGGACTGACCGGAGTGCATATAATCCATGATGATGCCGCCACGGCTCGGCGGGTTGGGCCGTTGCCGGGACGGGTCACGATGGTTGGTCAGGGCGGCGAGCTGGCCCAGGCGGTTTATGCCCAGCCAGGTACCGCCGCCTTGTTCGTCCCAACCGGCGAGGATATCGCCGCGCCAGGAGAGCGGCGCGGTAGGGCGGGCGAAAAATTCATCCCGGTTGGCGGCAAGTAGCAGCCGATATCCAGGAATGTTTCGATAGGAAAACCAGATCAGGCACATAACTCCCGCCGCATGTCCTCGAGCGTCCGCGCCAGCCGCAAGAATTCCACCGGCGCCAATTCTTCTGGCCTGGCCTTATTGGCAATTTCCGCCCGCAAAAGCAGCTCTTCCGCCAGCGCTTTACTGTTTTTACCGTCAATTTCGGCAAATTGCCGCCAGAACCCAGCGGCTCCCAAGGTGTTGCGCAGGGTTTTGCGGCGGTTGCCGAAGCTGTGCCGGACAATTTTTCGCGTCATGGCGAATTCCGCCGCTTCTGGCTCGGCTTCCGGTGTGAACGTTATCTGGATGAGCCGTGATTCGACGGCGGGCCGCGGATAAAACACCTCCGGTGGCACGGCCAGAAGCGATTCAGTTGTGGCGCAAAGGGCGAAGAGCACGGTGGCGATACCGTATTCTTTTGTCCTCGTGCTGGCCATGAGCCTTGCCGCCACCTCTTCCTGAACCATTACCGTTACTTGCTTGATATACTCACGGCTATCGAGCATGAGAAACAAAAATGGGTGGCTGATCGAATAAGGGAGGTTACTGATCACGTGCAGCGTCCCTCCCACCTCGGCGGCAAGCTTTCCGAGGTCGGCCCGCAGAATATCCTGATGCCGCAGTTCGACGTTTTCCGGCAGGTTGTTTTCCGCCGCGTGCAGGGCGATAAGGCCCTGGTCGATTTCGAGACCGATGACTCGTTTAGCTGCCTGTGCCAGGGCCATGGTCAGGGCGCCCAAACCGACGCCGACTTCAACCACGGTGTCGCCAGGGGCGATGTTCGCCCGCTGGACAATTTCACCCGCGATGTGCGGATAACGGAGAAAATTCTGCCCCAGCGATTTTCTTGGGTTCAGCCGATAGGAGCGCAGCAGATCGTCAGGTGTTTTCATCGGCGTTTTGCACGCAGGATGTGCTTTTCCGTTCTCTTTCGCCGCAACTGCGTGAATAATTTCAGCGACAGCGTATAGGCGAGAGCGGCGCAGGGCAGGGCGAAGACCAGGCTGCCGACAAACAGTATGACGGCGGTTTCCCAACTCATGCTCATAATCACGTGCAGTATCTGCGACCAGTTGGTGCTGTCCCCGATGATTTCGAGCTTGTGTTTGATATCATACCAGTACAGTTTGTGCGGACTAATCAAATTCCCTATGCGGTAAGCGAGATAATAGATGGGCAGGGTGGTCACC
>DOMU01000131.1 GCA_003509305.1 Desulfobulbaceae bacterium
GATTGACGAGGCGGCGTTGCGTCTGGTGGCGCTGCTCGAAGCCCGCATTGGCAACGGCTTACTGAGTGATTTCCGTCTGCGGCTGTCGGCGGATGGCTGGGGCATTGAAGTGCGGGGCGCTGAAGCCGCGGATGCGGATGCGCTTACTGAGGCGGCGATTCGCTGGCATTTTCACGAGCACGGGCTGGAATTGGCGTCGATCAAAATTATCAGGCCGGAAAAAATGGCCTGGCTGGGGAAAAAATAAATAAATTGCTTGCCTCTCATAAGCCCGTCCGCTACCTTCAGGTTATGCTTTTATTCGCGATGCCATGCCGCCGGTGTGGTGAGCGTATCATTTAGGCTGTGTTTTGGCAGTACAGGGGGGAGCAGCCAATCTGTTCCAGGAAAATTCATTGTGGGAGGATTCATGAACAAGAAGGAACTGATTGACAGTATCGCCGAGAAAGCTGGTATCAACAAGGTTGATGCTGAG
Source organism: Desulfobulbaceae bacterium (assembly GCA_003509305.1). Lineage (GTDB taxonomy): Bacteria > Desulfobacterota > Desulfobulbia > Desulfobulbales > Desulfocapsaceae > UBA8130. The sequence continues at coordinate 476 of DOMU01000131.1, forward strand.
AGCGCTCTGAACGCCACGGTCGAGGCAATCTCTGATTGTCTGCAAAAGGGCGACAAAATTACCCTCGTCGGCTTTGGCACCTTTTCCGTGTCCACCCGCGAGGCCCGCACTGGACGGAACCCACAAAACGGCCAACAAATTACCATTCCGGCAAAAAAGACTGTCAAATTCAAATCGGGCAGCAAGCTTACCGAGGCGATTAACTGAATACCGGTTCATGACTCGCTACCAGAGATGATGTCCGTCGGCGCCTGACTCACGCCAGGCATTATTGAAGGAAGAAGACTGCGGCGGCATAACTCTTTATGACCGCTATAAGCCGCTTCGTTTCGAGGCGGCTTTTTTTGTTTTTTCCGGATGAAGGGAGAAAAAACATGGCAAAAGGACTGTTCGTGATTTACACCGGCAACGGCAAGGGTAAGACCACGGCGGCCCTGGGCATGGCCGTCCGCGCCCTCGGCCATGGCTATCCGGTGACGGTGATCCAGTTCATCAAAGGCAACGCCCACTGCGGCGAGCACAATCTGACCGGGCCATTTGCCGGTCTTCTGCAATTTCACGTCACCGGCAAAGGTTTTACCTGGAAATCCGAGAACCTTGATGAGGATATCGCCCTGGCGCGAACGGCCTGGGAGATGGCGGCGCGGACGATCGCCGAGGACAAAGCCAGACTCTTGATTCTCGACGAGCTGACCTATCTGATCCGCTATAAAATGGTCGACGAAGACGAGATACTGTCGGCGATTACTGGCCGTCCGGCGAAGATGAATATCGTCGTCACCGGTCGTCACGCCTCGGACAAGTTGATTGCCGCCGCCGATCTGGTCACCGAGATGACCGAGATCAAGCATCCGTACCAACAGGGGATACCGGCGCAAAAAGGCGTCGATTTTTAATGCGGTGCCCAAAATGATTTATCTGCTCGATTACGATGCCGGCAATGTCCGCAGCGTCAAAAACGCCATCCACGCGCTGGGCTTCCCGGTGCGGGAAGTGGCCCGGCCCGAAGATATTGCCACCGCCGGCAAACTGATTTTCCCCGGCGTCGGTAATTTCGGCGTCGTCATGCGGCGGCTGGCCGATGCCGGTTTCGCCGAAGCGCTGCGCCAGCGTATCGCCGAAAACAAACCGACGTTCGGCATCTGCGTCGCCTTGCAAGTTCTGTTCGAGGGCAGCGAAGAGGCGCCGGGCGTCGCCGGCCTGGGCATTATCCCCGGTCAGGTCAAACGCTTTTTCGGGCACGGCCTAGCGGTGCCGCAGATTGGCTGGAACAGCCTGAAATTGTGGCGGGATTCGCCATACTTCGCCGGTTACGGCGGCGAGCGGCTCTACTTTGTCCACAGCTTTTACGCGGGGCTGAACGAGCGCAACCGCGACTGGACGCTCGCCACCACCAGCTACGGCGAAGAATACATCTCGGCGGCGGCCAAAGGCGAGGTCATCGCCACCCAGTTTCATCCAGAGAAAAGTGGCGAAACGGGTTTGGCCATTCTTGCCAACTTCTTGCGGCGCCGGGAAAACCTGGCCATTTCAAGTCATCAACCCGCCGCCATTTCCGGCCCCGCTGGCCTGGCCAAAAGAATTATCGCCTGCCTTGATGTCCGCGCCAACGACCAGGGCGATCTGGTGGTAACCAAGGGCGACCAGTATGACGTGCGCGAGAAAGGCGCGGTGCGTAATCTTGGCCAGCCGGTGGCGCTTGCCGAACGCTACTATCACGACGGCGCCGATGAAATCGCCTTTCTCAACATTACGGGATTCCGCGATTTTCCGTTGCAGGATCAGCCGATGCTTGAGGTACTGGAAAAAACATCGGAAAAGGTCTTTGTGCCCCTGACCATCGGCGGCGGCATCCGCGCCTTCACCGATAAAAACGGCAAACATTACAGCGCTCTCGATGTCGCCGGGCGCTACTTCCGCGCCGGAGCCGACAAAATTTCGATCGGCAGCGACGCCGTAACCACGGTCGAGGAATATCTGCGCCGGGGCGGCGCCGATGGCCGGAGCGCCATCGAGGAAATATCCAGAGTGTACGGGGCGCAGGCGGTGGTCATCTCGGTCGATCCGCGCCGGGTTTATGTTGACGGCCCCAGCGCTACCGGCCACGCCTGCATCGAGACGCGCTTTCCCGGGCCAAATGGCGAAAAATACTGCTGGTATCAATGCACGGTCAAAGGTGGCCGCGAGGGGCGCGACCTCGACGTGGTGCAGTTGACCACCATCTGTGAGAAGCTCGGTGCCGGGGAAATCCTCCTTAACTGCATCGACCGCGATGGCGGCAACCAGGGTTTCGATCTCGAGCTGGTCGCCCAGGTCAAAGCCGCC
>DOMU01000177.1 GCA_003509305.1 Desulfobulbaceae bacterium
GCCGTCAACGGCAGCCCCCGGCGTCATTGGAACACGGAACTCATTCTTGAGCGTGCCCTGGCAGGAGCCGCGCAGGCCGCCCCGGAGGCGCGGGCGGAGACTGTACGCCTGTACCCCATGAACTACTCAGGCTGCACCGGCTGCTATGGTTGTAAACAAAAGGAGAAGCTTTCCAGCCTCTGCCGCTTTCAAGACGCCCTCAGCCCGGTGCTGGAAAAGGCCCAGGAGGCGGATGTGCTCCTCTTCGGTACGCCGGTCTACTTTTTTACGGAAAGCGCGGGAATGCGGGCTTTTATCGAGCGCCTATTGTATCCGTGGAGCGTTTTTCGTGCGGATGGCTACGGTAGCAGAAGGCCGAAACCCATGGTGGCCGGGTTCTTCTACACGCTGGCCGGAACGCAGGAATCCGTGGCCGAACATGGTCACAGTCACTTTACGGAAAGCACCAACCAGTTCTTTTCCCTGCATTTTCCCGATCATGAAATGCTGCTGGCCTACGAAACCCTGCACACTAACCACTACGACAGGTTCGAACTCGATACCTTCGACCCTGAAGCCAGACGGAAATCCAGGGAAGTCCGTTTCCCGAAAGACTGTGAACGGGCCTTTGCCATTGGCGCTTCGCTGGCGCAACGGATAAAGGCGGCATAGGACGCGCTTACGGACAACGCCAGAGCTTAAGCTTCGCGTGCCAGGGTGATCAGGCGCTGGTAATTTTCTCCATCTTTCAATAGGTGTAAAAACCACGCCCGGTTTTTCGGCCCAGCCAACCGGCCTCGACGTATTTGCGCAACAGTGGGCAAGGCCGGTATTTGGAATCCTTGAAGCCGTTGTATAAGGTCTCCATGATGGCCAGGCAAGTGTCGAGGCCGATCAGATCGGCCAAGGCCAACGGCCCCATCGGATGGTTCATACCGAGCCGCATGACGGTGTCGATATCTTCCGGTTTGCCGACGCCCTCGAACAGGCAATAAACCGCCTCGTTAATCATCGGCAAGAGGATACGGTTGGCGATGAAACCGGGGAAGTCGTTGGCTTCGGCAGGCGTCTTGCCAAATTTTTCGCACAGGCCCCAGGTGATGGTGAAGGTTTCCGCCGAGGTGGCGAGACCGCGGATGACCTCGACCAGTTTCATGACCGGCACCGGATTCATGAAGTGCATACCGATGACCTTGTCCGGGCGCTTGGTTTGGGCGGCGATGCGGCCAATCGGGATCGACGAGGTATTGCTGGCGAGGATGACGGCGGGCGGGCAGACGCTGTCTAACTCGCGGAAAATGCCAAATTTCAGGTCTTCGCGCTCAACTGCCGCTTCGACGACATAATCAGCCTGGGCCATGTCGGCAAGTTTGGTGGTGGTGGTGATACGGGCGAGGATGGTGTCCTTGTCGGTGGCGCTCATCTTGCCCTTTTCAACGTTACGGGCCAAATTTTTACCGATGACGGCGAGGCCCTTCTCGACGAATTCCTCCTTAATGTCGCTCATGATGACTTTCAAGCCACGTGTGGCCGCCACCTGAGCGATGCCGTTGCCCATCTGGCCGGCGCCAACAACACCAAACGTTGAAATGTTCATGATAATGTCCTCCTTTATGAGTGATAATTAACGTTTCAGGATCAGGGCCACGCCTTCGCCGCCGCCGAGGCAGAGCGAGGCCAGGCCGGTTTTCGCGTCGCGGCGGTTCATTTCATAGAGCAGGGTGGTGAGGACTCTGGCGCCGCTGGCGCCAATCGGATGACCCAAGGCAACGCTGCCGCCGTTGACGTTGACTTTTTGTGGGTCGAGGCCCAGAACCCGGCTGACCGCTACCGATGCGCCGCTGAAGGCCTCGTTGACCTCGAAAATCTCAATGTCGTTCAGAGTCATGCCTTCTTTGTCCAAAGCCTTCGGGATGGCCTTGACCGGTCCAATCAAAACGAATTCGAGCGGAACCGAGGCGGAAGCCTGGGCGCCGATTTCAGCCATCACCGGGCAACCCAGTTTCATGGCTTTTTCTTTTTCCATAACCACCAGAGCGGCGGCGCCGTCGCTGATCACCGAGGCGTTGCCGGCGGTGCCGACCCCGTCTTTTTTGAAAGCTGGTTTCATTTTGGCGAGCGTTTCAAGCGAGGTCGGCACCGGGCATTCATCAACGGCAAAGATGTTGACCGCACCTTTTTTGCCAGGAACCGGCACCGGCAGCATTTCCTCGGTGAAGATGCCAGCTTTGATCGCGGCCAAAGCGCGGCGGTAGGATTCGGCGGCCAGGGCATCCTGATCCTCGCGGCTGATGCCCCATTTTTCACTGATCAATTCGTTTGATATACCCATGTGAAAATCATTGACCACATCCCACAGACCGTCATGCAGCATATGGTCTTCAATTTTTCCAGGCCCCATGCGTAAGCCCCAGCGGGCTTTTTCCATGTAGTAGGGCGCGCGGCTCATGTTTTCCATACCCCCGGCGACCACCACCTCGGCGTCACCGCAGGCAATCGCCTGGGCGGCCAGCATGACCGCTTTCAGGCCGGAACCGCACACTTTGTTGACGGTGATCGCTCCGATTTCCTGCGGCAGCCCGGCTTTGATCGCCGCCTGTTTGCCGGGATTCTGGCCGTAGCCGCAGGGAAGTACCATGCCCATGATACATTCATCCACCTCACCGGCGTCGATACCGGCGCGGCGGACCGCTTCCTTAATGACCATACCGCCGAGATCGGTGGCGCCGATGGCCGACAAACTGCCGCCAAAACTCCCCAAAGGGGTCCGCACGGCGCTGATGATGACCGCTGTTTTCATATTGCCTCCATGAAATGAATAGCCAATGCTTCATAAATCCACGATACTAAACATCGTTAAACTTTTAACACTGACCGGTCTTTCGTTCTTGAGCGGGTGGCAAAGCCCACCAGTCTGTTGTTGATATTTCCAGTATCAGTTATCTGGATACAGCTTCCAGACATATTATTTTTTCTCTGAATTATTGCATCGGTATTAATTGTTAATTGTTTTTTTTGCCAGCATTTTTTTTATGATTCATATATGCGGCATATGGAGTCAGTATCTCGGTATTTCGTTTTTGCGGCAAATGTTCAGGAAGACGGCTGGAGAAGGGTCTCCGAGCCTTTACCGTCGCCGATGCCAGCTCCTGAAGGCTGGGAAAATCAAATGGTTTTCCGGCTGATGCCCAGTTTGCGCATTTTTTTACGCAGGGTTGAGGGATTGATATTCATCAGCCGGGCCGCCCCCTTTTCGCCAGCGATGCGGCCATGGCATTGGTCGAGAATTTTGCGGATGTGAGTTTTGATCACCTCGTCAAGCGCCGCTGTCTCCTGACCTGGATAAGAATCTTGTTTTCTCCGCGCCGTTGTCTCCTCTTGTTTTAAGGCGCCAATGACCCAGAAGAAAATCTGGCTGCCGGTATCGAGAATCATTGAGCGCTCGACGGTGTTTTCCAACTCGCGGATATTGCCTGGCCAGTCGTAGCCTATAAGACGTTTCATGGCGTCTTCGGTTGGAGTGGGGATGTGCCGCCGTTTCATTTCAGTGGCTTTTTTCAGAATAAAATATGTAACCAGGCTTGGAATGTCCTCCTTCCGCTCCCTTAAGGATGGCAACACGATAGGGAATATCTGTAAGCGGAAGAACAGGTCGGTGCGGAATCGTTGTTCTTGCATCATTTGCGTCAGGTCCCGATGGGTGGCGGCAATTATCCGCACATCCGCTTTTATCGTCTCGCTACCGCCGACCCGGTCGAATTCTTTCTCTTGCAGCACCCGTAAGAGACGCACCTGCGCCTCCACCGACAGTTCGCCGATTTCATCGAGGAACAGTGTGCCGCCCTGTGCCCGTTCGATTCTTCCCCTTTTTCTCACCGTAGCGCCGGTAAAAGCGCCTTTTTCATAACCGAACAGCTCACTATCCAAGAGCGTTGTTGGGATGGCGCCGCAGTTGACCTTGATAAACGGTCCGTTACGCCGCCGCGATAAACGGTGAATGGCGTTGGCGATCACTTCTTTGCCGGTGCCGGTTTCGCCGAGGAGCAGGACCGGTGTATCGAGCGGCGCCACCTGATACACCTGGGACATCACTTCGCGTAAACCTCCGTCAGCGCCGACAATCTCCTCGCCGGAGATTTTACGCAACTCTTCCTGTAGATAACGGTTATCGTCAGCGAGATGTTCCTGCAGGCGCTGCAACTCACGATGACGCATACTGTTAGTAAGCGCGATGGCGCATGGTTTGACCAACAGGTTAAGAAGGCGAACATGCTTGTCGCTCAATGGCCGAACACTTTCAACTGACCACGTGCCGAGCATGGTCTTGTTGATAACCAGGTCGAAAGTAACCACGGCAAGATCGGAAGTGCCAAATTTGGCGGCGAACTTCCGCCCCACCTCATAGTCCCGTACATGGTCAGCGCGGCGGATTCGCAACGACCGCTGCTGCGACACCAGCTCTTGTCCTCGCCGGCTGACCATGGTCTTTATCGGTTCGCCCCGCCACATGGTATGATTAGTATAGACCACTGTTTCCAGCACCCCTTCATTCCAATGATAGATGTGCATGCCCATATGCAGCACATCCGGGATAAATTTGCGGAGATAAGACAGGAAGTCGTGCAACGCTTCTTCCAGATTGAGGCTGCCACAGATTTTTAGGGTGGCGCTTTTGAAAAACTCGTTTTCATCAACTGGCATAGCAACCCTTTTCATGTCATTTTCGTCCTATTTGCCGATTTTTATTGAGTTGCGGCAAATAGGACGAAATTTTTTCGTACCATAGTACGTTTTTTTCAAGAAGGTAGCGCGTAGAATGGCATTTTTCAACACATTTCAGTTATGGCACGATTCCTGCTTTATGAGGGATATACCGCACTTTCAGAAAACACGGTTTCTAATACAAAACCAGCCGGACTTTTTCAGGCACCCGGTTGGCGACGAATTAGAAATAACATAGGCGCCGCGAATGTTAGGAATATCGTGGTAATTTGTCTCGTATTACTACTATCTTGGGAGAAAAACATGAAAGATTGGAAACAAGTGGAACGGGTGGCGACGCCGGCGATTGTTCCTCAGTTCGGCCCACTGTCGGGGGTGCGGGTACTGCTGACCGGGAGCGTGGTGGCCGGGCCGGTCGCCGCCACGCTTTTGGCTGAATTTGGCGCTGAGGTTATTCATGTCGAGATGCCGGGTGTGGGTGACACCCTGCGTGGGCAGTCGCCGGTTCTGACCCATGGCGACGGCGTTCCTTTTATGGTCAGCCCCAGTGAGGTTCCCCAAGACCAGAAGATCAGCTCCGCCTGGATGCAGGAGGGACGCAACAAGCTGAGCGTCACCCTGAAGATGGATATGAAGCAGCCGGAAGCAAAAGACATTTTTTTCGGTCTGATTAAAAACTGCGATATCTGGATTGAAAACATGGTCTGGCTGGACAAACTGGGCATCTACGATGCCGACGTTCTGGCCGCCAATCCGAAAATTGTCATCGCCCATGTTTCGGGCTTTGGCCGTCCTCAGTTCGGCGGCGTGCCGGAGGACTGCGACCGCGGTTCTTATGACCCCATCGGCCAATGCGAAGGCGGCTGGATGTATTCCAACGGCTTTCCCGACGGCCCACCGGTCTATGGCAGTTCGTTCATGAACGATTATCTCTCGGCTTTCATATGCGCCAACGGCGTCTTGATGGCCTATATCAACGCCCAGAAAACCGGCAAGGGACAGGTTGTCGATGTCGCTCAGGTCGAGTGCATGAGCCGCATGATGTGTGATTCCTTCGTTAACATGTTCACCATTGGCCTGAATAAAGAGCGCGCTGGCAATAAAATCCCGATTTTCCAGCCGGCCGATCTGTTCAAGACCAAGGATGGCTATTTGTATGTCGGCACCTTCGGCAAGGCTGTTTACGAGCGTTGTCTGAACGCCATGGGCATCAGCACGGAAAAATTCCCTTACCTCGAAGCCGGCGCCTCCCGCGAGGCGATCAATTCGCCGCTTGGCAAGGAACTGGATCGGGAAGTCAATAAATGGATGATGGCGCATACATCTGAGGAAGGTTTGGCGGTCATGAAGAAAGCGAAAATTCCCAGCGCCATTCCGCGGACGATCAAACAGCTCACCGAGAGCGAGCACTATAAGAGTCGCGGCAATTTTGTGACCTATAAAGACGAGACGTTGGGTAAAGAGATCACCGGCCTGGCTCCTGTGCCAAAGATGAGCGAGACCAAAGGGATGGTTTGGCGTGGTGCCCCGAAACTGGGACAGGACACGGAGACGGTTCTGAAAACCATTTTGGGTTACAGCGATGCCGACATCGCTGGAATTCGTGGCAAGGGCGTTATCGACAGAGTCAAAAAATAAGTATTCGCGTGATTTACCCTCCGCGGCAATAACCATGCTGTTTTTATCGCGGAGACAATTTCCGCTTTTCAGCGGTTCTTCTTCAAGGGAGTGTTGGCACAATGGCTAAAAGAATTGAAACGGTCGGTATCATCGGCTTCAACGTCATGGGCGCGGCGATTGGCCTCAACGCCGCCACCTGTGGTTACAACGTCGTTTTCAAAGAACTGAACGACGATCTGGTCAAGGCGATGTACAAGCGCTGGGTCACCGACGCTTTGGCCAAACGGGTGGAAAAAGGCAAGATGGCGCAAGCCGATATGGACGCGGTGGCTGGCCGCATCAAAGGCACCGCCGACTATAAGGATATGGCCAACTGCGATCTGATCATCGAGGCGGCGATTGAAAAAATGGATCTGAAAATCCAGATTTTCAAAGAGCTCTCCCAAATTGTCCGGCCCGATACCATCATCGCCAGCAATACCTCGACCTTCCTCATCGAGAAATTGATGTCCGAGGCCAAGGGTCAGGAGCGGACCGCCGGTTTGCACTACTTCTTCCCGGCCAACATCAACCGCCTGGTCGAGGTTATCCGCCAGAAGGCTACCAGTGATGATACCTACGATGCCTTGATGGATTTCTGCAAAAAGAATCAGAAGGTACCGATTTCGGTCAAAGATTTTCCCGGCTTCGCCATCAATCCGGTTTTCATCTCCAGCTACATGGTCTTGGTTTCAATGGCTGACAGGTTCAACGTTGCCAGCCTGGATCAGATTTCCAAGGAGGCTTTGGGCGTCAAATTCGGCATCATGTGGGTACTGAACGGTTCCGGTATCGGTACCGCCTATCATGCCGGAGCCTCGATGAGCGAATATCTGACGGCCAGCAATATCGGTTTCCCGGTGGTGCCGGCGGTTTTGAAAGCGCAGTTCGAGAAAAATCAGCCGTGGAATCTCGAAGATGGGGCAATCAGTCAGGATGCCGCCGCGATGAAGGCGGCCAAGGAAGAGTTGCTTGGCTCTGTTTTCGCCATTGCCGCCCATCTGATTGACGAAGGCGTTGTTTCGGTCACCGACTTGGAGTTGGGCTGTAAAACCGCTTTGGCCTGGCCGAAAGGGCCGTTCACGCTGATGAACGAAATGGGTATGGACGAAGCCGCCCGGCTGATCAAGCTGGCCGTGGATAAGGGTCACTTCAAGATGCCGAAATCGTTTACCGGCGCTGTGCCCGCCACCTGGAAGCTGTAAGGAGAAAATATGAGCGAATCACAAAACAGTGATTTGGTGCTGCTCGACAGTCAGGATGGCATCGCCTACCTGACGATCAACCGTCCGAAGGCGCTGAACGCCCTGAACGAAGGAGTGGTCAGTCAACTGGAAGAAAAGTTCAATGCCGCCGAAGCCGATGCCGGCATCAGGGCCATCGTTATTCGCGGGGCCGGTGATAAGGCTTTCGTTGCCGGCGCCGACATCAAATACTTTATCGAGAACATCAAGACCAACCGGGTTCAGGATACGGTTGCCTTCACCACCAGGGGACATGAACTGTTCCGCCGCATCGAAACATGCCGGAAGATCACGGTGGCGGTACTTGATGGCCTGTCTTTGGGTGGTGGCAGTGAACTGGCTCTATCTTGTCAGGCAATTGTCGCCACCCCGGCTGGATCGATGGGGTTCCCGGAAACGGCAATCGGCATTTTCCCGGGCCTGGGCGGCATGTTGCGTAGCGCCCATCAGATAGGTTCCCGCCTGGCGAAATACTATGTCTTTACCGGACGCAATCTGTCGGCCCAGGATGCCTATGATCTCGGCATCATTACCAGACTGGTTGAACCTGCTGACCTGGACAAGGCGATCAGAGAAGTCTGCGCCGCCCCGGCGCCGAACAAATACCGGAAACGGGAAATTCCGTCCCGCTTCCAAGAGATGGCGGATGTCTGTTCGCCGGACAACGTCAAATTGCTTCTGGCCGGGGAAAAACCGACCGGAGTAGCCGACGAATTCGCCGAAAAGACTCTGAAAACGGTGGCGAAAAAAGCTCCGGTGGCTCTGAAAGTGGCCAACGAGCTGATCGACGCCCAGGAAAAGGCCGGCGGCATTGATGAGGGAATGGCGATTGAAATCGCCCGGCTCGGCGAGATCTTCCACACCGAAGACGCGCTGATCGGCCTGTCTTCCGTCGGAGGCAAGGAAGCTCCGAAATATCAGGGAAAATAAGCGCAGCCGTTGTGGGCGCAATCACGTAAAATCAGGAAAAATAAGGAGATTTACCATGTACACCAAAGCTTTCATTCCCTATGGCGGTTACTATTCCAGCCCGTTCGCCAAATGGCAGGGAACGCTGGCCAATGAGAACGCCATCACCTTGGGCGCCGCCACGGCTAAACGCTGGCTGGCCACCAAAGGCTGGGAACCGTCGGTATTCGACTATACCTATCATGGCCAGACCGTTGTTCAGGCCCGTTGTTTTTACGGCTCGACCTGGATCAACTCGCTGCTTGGCGCCGATTACACCCCCGGTGTCACCATCATGCAGGCCTGCGCCACCGCCACCACCTGCCTGAATATGGCTGCTGCGGGCGTTGAGACCGGTTTGCACCAGGCGCCGCTCTGTTTCCTGGCCGACCGGTTGTCGAATGGCCCGCATCTGATCTGGCCGAACCCGAAAGGCCCGGGTGGGGAAGTTATTCATGAGAACTGGGATATGGATAACTTCAACGGCGATCCGATCAATAAAAAACCGATGCTGGTAACGGCGGAAAACGTCGCGAAAAAAGGTGGTTTCACCAAGGCTGAGGCCGATGATCTGGCCATCTGCCGTTTCGACCAGTATCAGGATGCTCTGAAGGACGACCGCGCTTTCCAGAAGCGCTACATGTTCCCGATTGAGATCCAGATCAACAAGAAGAAAACGGTCACGCTGGATGCCGACGAAGGCGTGCCGCCGACCACCGCCGATGGCGTCAAAGCCCTGAAAGCGGTTATGCCGGACGGTATCCATTCGTTCGCCGCCCAGACCCATCCCGCCGATGGTAACGCCTGCATCCTGGTGACCACCAAAGACAACGCCGCCAGGCTGAGTACCGATGCCAACAAAACCATTCAGCTCATCTCCTATGGTTTTGCCCGCGTCGAGCCGGTGCACATGCCATCGGCGCCGGTTCCGGCGGCCAAAATGGCTCTGGAAAGGGCCGGCATCAAAATCGGCGATGTCAAAGTCATCAAATCGCATAATCCGTTTGCCGCCAACGACCTCTATTTCATGAAAGAAATGGGTGTTGATATGAAGGCGATGAACAACTACGGCTGCTCAATGATCTGGGGTCATCCCCAGTCACCGACCGTCGCTCGCCTGGTCATCGAAGGTATCGAAGAGGCGGTGATGAAGGGTGGCGGTTATGTCCTCGTGACGGGTTGCGCCGCCGGAGATACCGGCGCGGCTCTGGTGCTGAAAGTATCCTGATATATTCCACGGGGCGTTCCGTCAGACGGGGCGCCCCCTCTTTGAGCTTCTTTCCGAAACGAGGTTCCCATGCGGTTGGAGGAAAAACGCTGGATATATCTGGTCGTTGGCACGGTCATCAATATCATCATCGGCCAAACCTATGCCTGGTCGGTCTTTGTCAAACCGTTATCGGAGCATTTTCAATGGTCGCCGGCTGACGCGACGGTGGCCTTTGCCATCTTTCATTCGATTTCCTGCCTGCCGATCATCGTTGCCGGCAAGTTGCAGGAATTTATTCAGCCAAAAAGCATCCTGTTTTTTGGCGGCCTTATCTTTGGTATTGGTGTCTTAAGCGTTGGCTACGTCAAAAGCCTCAGCGGTCTGTATATCGCCTACGGCGTTATGGGCGGTATAGGCATGGGTACCATCTATTCCGGCGTTGTGCCGAATATCGTCAAATTTTTTCCGGACCGTCGCGGACTCGCTTCCGGCGTTCTGGCGGCGGGCATCGGTTCCGGAGCGCTGATCTGGGGACCGATTGGCGCGCTTTTGATCGAAGAGTACGCGGTGCTGCCGACGTTCAAAATTCTTGGTTCGTTGTCGCTGATTTTTCTGTGCGCCTTGGCCGTGTTCATCCAGACGGCACCGGTCGGTTTCAGTCCCGCCGGTTGGACGCCAAGCAAAGCCCAGCAACAGAATCTGACGGTCGTCGACAAGAATTGGCTGGGGATGCTGTCCGATCCGCTCTATTACATGATCGCCGCCGGCGTTGTCATGGGGGCGATTTCCGGCCTGATGATCATTGCCAGCGCTTCGCCGATTCTGCAATCGGTTGGTGGCTACAGCGCCGTCGCCGCCGGCAGTTGGGTCGGCATTCTCTCGGTCTGCAATTCCGGTGGCCGGGCCGGTTGGGGTTGGATTTCCGACCGCATTGGCCGGATGATGTCTTTAGTTATCATCTATGCCATTCTCGGTTGCGCGATGCTGTGGCTGGCGTCCACATCCTGGCTGGTTGTTGTGCCGCTGCTGCTGGTTGGCATGTGTTTCGGTGGCTTTATGGGGATGCTCGCTTCGATTACCGCCGACGCCTTCGGCACTAAGTATCTGGCGATGAATTTTGGTATCATGTTCCTGCCGTTCTCCATCGCCGCGTTCATCGGTCCGAGGCTCGGCGCCTCGATCAAGGAAAGTACCGGCAGCTATTCGCAGGCTTTCCTGTATGGCAGCATTTTAGGTTTTATCGCCATCGTTCTGGCCATTGTCGCGGCCTGGATGATGAGGCGGCGCAAACGGCGTTTGCTGGAAGCGACCGGCGTGGCCTGAATATACACAGGTAATATCTCAAATAATCTGGAGGTCTTATGTCGAATTTACCCAAGGGTGGCATCTTTTTCTTTGAAACCACCAAACCGGAGGATGTCTTCACGCCGGAGGATTTCAACGATGAACATAAAATGATCGCTGAAAGCATGGATCATTTTATGGCTGAGTCGGTGTATCCGAATCTTGCCGAGCTGGATGAAACGAAAAACAGCGAAATTCTGAAAAAGATGATCAAAGAAGCCGGGGATCTCGGTTTCCTTGGCATGGATATTCCCGAGCGTTTCGGTGGCACTGAAGTTGATGAAATCTCGACTACCATCATCGCGGAAAAAGTCGGTCCCGCCGGTTCCTTTTCCCTTGGTCATGGTGGCCAGACCGGTATCGGCAACCTGCCGATCGTCTATTTCGGCAACGAGGCGCAGAAGGCCAAATACCTGCCCGGCATCGCCAGCGGCGAAAAATTTTCCGCCTACGCTCTGACCGAACCGGGCGCCGGTTCCGATGCCCTCGGCGCTCAGACTAAAGCGGTGCTCAGCGAAGATGGCAAATACTACATCCTGAACGGCAGCAAGACCTTCATCACCAACGCCGGTTTTGCCGACACCTTCATCGTCTTCGCCAAAATCAACGGCGAGCAGTTCAGCGGTTTCGTCGTCGAGTCCAACTCAGAGGGCGTGACCACCGGCGCCGACGAACACAAAATGGGCATGAAAGGTTCTTCGACCCGCACCATCTTCTTCGATAACGTCAAGGTACCGGTGGAGAATCTGCTGTTTGAACCAGGCAAGGGCGCGGCCATCGCTTTCGGTATCCTGAATATTGGCCGCCACAAGGTTTCGGCCAACAGCATGGGCGCGGCCAAACTGGCCCTGGGCGAATCCGCCGCCTACGCCAACGAACGCAAACAGTTCGGCGTGCCGATTGCCAGCTTCGGCGCCATCCGCGAGAAGCTGGCCGATGCCTGCGCCCTGGCTTTCGCCGCCGAGTCGGCGGTGTACAGGCTGGCCGGCCTGATTGATGGTAAGCTTTCAATCCTTGATAGAAAAGCCGCCGATTATTACGCCATTTATCAGAAAGGTATCGAGGAGTTTGCCAGCGAATGCGCACTGGTCAAAGTCTTTTGCAGTGAAGCGGCGGCGCGGGTGATCAGCGAGATGCTGCAGGTGCACGGCGGCTACGGCTATATCGCCGGCCATGCCGTCGAGCAACTGTACCGCGATGAGCGGGTGCAGCGGATTTACGAGGGCACCAACGAAATCAACCGTATTTTAGCCGCCACCCGGTTGCTGCGTCTGGAAGGGACGGAGCCGGCTCCGACCACTGGTTCCGGTTTTTGGGCGGCGCCGCGACAACTCTTGCGCGGCATGAAAGAGTGTTGCCTCTTGATGGCTGAAGCGGCCAAACGGCGCTTTGGCGAAGAAACGGGCAAAGAGCAGGAAATCCTGTTGGCCCTGGCCGATATGGCCTGCCAGATTTTCGCTCTCGAAAGCGCCGTGCTCCGCGCCGAGAAAGCCTGTCAAAAAGCCAGCGCCACCAAAGCCGAGCGGTACCAGGCGGTGACAAAGCTGTGCGTTTTTGCTGGCCGGCAACGCTTCATTGCCGCCGCCGAGCGCGGCGCCACATTCCTGGGGAATCAGAAACTGCTGCCGCTCATCGCCGCTAAAACCCCGCTGGCCATGGATGATTTGCTGGCGGCTAAAAGGCTTTTAGCCGAGGCGACGCTGCAAGCGGAAAAGTATATTTTCTGAGTCGGCGATTTTTCATGTTCAATTCCAAAATCCGTTGTTTTTCTCTTCCTGCCTTTTTCGACCACTCCGTCTGCCTGCGGTAGGCGGGGTGGTTCTGAGAAGGTGGCTCGCGGCAGCGGAGGCCGCGATATTCTTAACACATTCAATCTGTTCTGTCCCTTGACTCGTCTTCGATTTTACAGTAAGTTTATAAAAGGTTTTTTATATTTAGCCGCTGATAACCGTTGTTTTTTTTGTTTTCACTAAGAAACGAGGTTGACAATGAGTGATGTAAAAGTAGTTGCCAGCGATGTAACCGCTAACACCGTGCTCGACGCCAAAGGCTTGAGTTGCCCGATGCCGCTCTTGCGCACGAAAAAAGAAATCGGCAAGCTGAAAAGTGGTGAAATCCTTCAGGTTGACGGCACCGATCCCGGCTCGCGCAACGACATCCCCGGCTGGTGCGAGCGCAGTGGCCACGCCTATCTTGGTGAGAGGGAAGAACAGGGCTATTTCAGCTTCTTCATCAAGAAAGGCTGAGAGAACATTTCTTCTTCCCAGGTACAGAAAATGGCTAAAAGTCTTGGTATCTTCGTCACCACAAAAGAGTCGTTTCCCCACGTTCTCGGCATCACCCAGGCCGCGAAAAACAAGGGAGTCAAGGTGAAGGTCTTTTTCACTTGGATCGCCACCCAGCTCACCCAGCATCCCGATTTCCAAAAACTGTGCGAAATCGCCGATGATGTCTCTATCTGCGTCGATAGCTATAAAAAACAGGGCTTCGACCCACAGGTGATTCCGCCTGGCCTCACCGAAAAAAAGATGGCGACTCAGGCGCAGCACGGCATTATCATTGAAGATTACGATTGTTATCTCAGCCTCTAGGAGGGGATATGAGCGAATACAAGAAGGTCTGTCTCATGTACCGCCATCCGGACTATGCCATCGACGGCATCCGGTCCGCCTTGGGACTGGCGGTGGAAAACATGTACGCTTACGGCGTCGTCCTTGATACGACGCTGCCACCGTTTGATGACAACACCGTCGAAAGCATCGAAATGCTGCGCGACATGGAGGGCGACATTCTCTCGACTGTGCCGGCCAACTGCGAAGTGAACAGCCTGACCCCGATTACGCTCGAAGAACTCGGCGAAAAACTGCGGGAGATGACTCATATCGTCCCCTACGGGATCAGATGAGAGGGAAGACCATGAAAATACTGAATGTATACCGCAGCAAACCGGATGAAACGGTACAGAAGCTGGTCGAAATCGTCAGTCGTGACCGCGAGGCTGATTCTTTCGCCCTCTACGAGGAAAAACCAGATTACGACCAACTGGTCGATAAAATCTTCGCCGCCGACCAGACCATCTGCTGGTGGTAAGGCGCGTCACGTTCAGGGACGGCTTGCGGGCCGTCCCTCGAATCTCCGCATCACACAGTCGTAGATCGCCCGCCGGAAGCAATTCAGTGGCCTCCTGTCCCAGCTATAGATCGTTCGATTGGTCAAGAGCACAACACTGATCCGCCGCCCCAGATCAATCCAGAACGAGGTGCCGGTAAAGCCAAGATGGCCGACACTGGGCACTCTAAAATACTGGCCGCTGGCCGAATCCGGCCCGGACGGGCTGTCGAAACCCAGGCACCAGCTCGTGCCGGACACTGGCTTACACATATTTCGCAAGACCTCCGCCTCGCGGCCTGTATCATGCCACAGGGCGAGCAGCCAGTCGCAGGCGGCCATGACGCCCGTAAGTGTGCCGAACAATCCGGCGTGTCCGGCAATACCGCCCAATGAGCGGCAGTTGTCATCGTGGACGGTACCGGCAAGAATTTGCTGGCTCCACGGACAGATGCCGCTTTCCGCGAACGTCGGGTGTTTATCTTGAGCCGGAAAAAAAAGGCTGTTTTCAATACCAATCTTCTCGGCAACCGCCCGCCGCCAATAGGCGTCGAGGCTTTCGCCGGTCAAACGCTCGACAATAAATCCGAGCAGCATAAATCCTAAATCGCTGTAGATATGGTTCCGACCGGCGGCGCAAACTGGTGCTTCCATTGAAATCATACGTAGTAAAGCGGCCTTACGCACGGCCTGCGGCAGTGCCAGCAACTGGTTAAAATAGGGTCGGTGCGCCGGCAGGCCGGAGCAATGGTTCAGCAGTTGAGCGATACGGATTTCCCGCCAGGCTGGATGCGCCGCCGCCAGCATATCCGGAAAAATCTCCGCCAGCCGATCGGAGAATGTCAATTTACCCTGGCATACAAGTTCGTGTACAGACAGGGTGGTGACAAGAGGCTTGGTCAGCGAGGCTAGGTCGAAGACCGTAGCGGCATCCACCGCTTCGGCGTGAAAAGATGACGGCTGGCCGAGATAAATTTGCTGGCTGTGCCGCTGTTCGCCGTCTGGCCACGACAGGCCGAGCGCCAGCGCCGAGCTGATTTTCGCGCGGGCGAAGATGGCGGCGATTTCCTCGTTCATTTACCCCGCTCCGCTTCCGGCCAGATCAGCCGGTGCAGTTGTGGCCATAAACGGACCGCGACACCATCATTCAGCATCCATGCCGCCAGATCCGCTAAAGACAGGCGGCCTGAAACTGGGGAAAAATAGACAGGCGTTGCTGTCGGCAGCGGGTGCGTGCGCAGAAAATCCCGGGCGAACTGGTAATCTTCCCACGATGACAGTACAAATTTCACTTCGGCAAAAGCGTGCTCGCGGTTGCGGTAGGCGATCTCCATGAGGTTTTCCTCGCACAAAACAGCATTGCCGCTGCCGGGGCATTTGACATCAAGGATGATATGGACGTCATCCGGCACCGCCGCAACAGGCAAGGAGCCGTTGGTTTCGAGCAGCACGGTGCGGCCTTGCGCCACAAGCGCCGCCAGGAGCGATACGGTTGCCGCCTGCATCAGTGGTTCGCCGCCGGTGATTTCAACAATCGCGTCAGGGTATTTGCCGGCTTCGGCCAAAAGCGCGGCAATCGACATGGCCCGGCCCGGTTCCTCGAAACTATAGCGGCTGTCACAATAGGAACAGCGCAGATTGCAGCCAGCCAGCCGGAAAAACAAACAGGGCAAACCGGCAAAACTCGATTCGCCCTGGATCGAATAAAAGATTTCGCAGACGGCCAGCTCAGTCTTCACCATAGTAAATCAGGCTCGACGTTTCCGTTTCGGAGACGCCGACGGAGTAGAGGCGGTAACGGTCGGAGGCCAGCTTCGGCAGCAGATTGTCGTAAATGTACTTGGCAATATGTTCAGAAGACGGGTTGACCGCCTGAAAAGCCGGGTGCTCGTTGAGGTCGCGGTGATCAACGGTATCAACCACTTCGTTGACATATTTTTTTAGCAGTTTGAAGTCGATGCCCATGCCGAGCTGATCAAGCCCTGTGGCCCGCACCGTCACCACCACCTTCCAGTTGTGGCCATGAGGATGTTCGCAGTCGCCGGGATAATTTCGCAGATGATGAGCGCCGGCGAAATGCGTGGTCACAAAAATATCATACATTTTGACACCTTAAAAAGATACCCGGCCAGGCCGATCGCGATGGGTGCGAGGGCCAGGCCGGGCGGAGAGAAAGCCAGTCCTCTTTTATTTTTTCCACAGGCCATGCAAATTGCAGTATTCACGGGCACTGACGTTTTCGTCGGCCACCGCGAAGAAGGCGCAGGGTTTATCACCCGGTTTGAGATAGGTGCGATAGACGCTGGTCGCGGTTAAAAGCTCGATCCATTCAATATAATGCTCGGCCAACATCGGATGATCGACGGCGCCAACATTGACCAGCCAGCCACCGTCTTTTCTGGTCAGCACCGGCACATGTTTTTCCACGGCGGCATCGGTGGTGTTTTCGTTCAGCCTCACCATCGGTTGACCACAGCAGGTCATGTCGCCGGCGCTCTGATTGACGGCTTCCACCATGTTACCGCAGACATTGCATTTGTATATCGCCAGTTTTTCCGCCATATGAAATCCTCCAAACCGCTAGGGTTAAAAGTTTTCATCGGGAGAAAGGCCCAAAATTCCACAGTCCGTCCCGATGAACCTGGCGCCGCCGCAGTCCCCTGCCAGCGGCGTCGGTTCAGTACCATTGGCAACATCGCCGGCTTTGTCAAGAGCTTTTGCCGTAGGGGCGGATATTGAAATGCACCCCGATCACGGCGGTCTGCGGGGCGAATCCATACCGCTTTTTTACTGGAGAAAAGGACGGCCGCCATCTACAATGACGCGATCATGAAAGTAGAAACCCTGCACAAAATCATCCTGCTGCTGCTGGTTCTGGTCATTTCCGCCCTTTTCCTCGGCATGATTCGTCAGTTTCTCATGCCGCTGTTTATGGCTGGGCTGTTTTCGGCGATTTTCAGCGCGCCGCATCACTGGCTCAGCGAGCGACTGGGCGGACGCCGTAATCTGGCAGCACTCTTGGTGGTGCTGGCCATCGTCGTCTTGTTGTTGGCGCCAATTGGTCTCTTGATCGGCCTGGTTGTCGCCCAAGCCATTCATGTCAGTCAATCGGTGACACCTTGGGTGCAGACATTTCTCCAGGAGCCGACCACGATCACCAAATATCTGCAAAGCCTGCCCCATTACGAACAGATTTTGCCCTACCGCGATATTATCGTTACCAAAGCCGGTGAACTGGTCGGCGTTATCTCCACCTTCCTAATTGATTCACTGTCGTCCGTGACCAAGATGACGCTCAACGCCATCGTCGGCTCGGTTTTGATGCTCTACATCATGTTCTATTTCCTGAATATGGGTGATGTGCTGTTGAAGCGCATTCTTTATTTGCTGCCGCTCGAAGACGATGACGAGCTGCTGATTCTCCACCGCTTCACCTCGGTGACGAGAGCGACGATCAAAGGGACGGTGATCATCGGCGTCTTACAGGGGACGCTGTGTGGCGTGGCCTTTGCCCTGGCCGGTATTCAGGGGCCGGTCTTCTGGGGGGCGGTGATGGCCGTCCTGTCGATCATCCCGGCCTTCGGCACGGCCCTGGTCTGGGTTCCGGCCTTAATTATTCTCGCTTTGCTCGGCGATATTGCCGGCGTTATTATCCTGGCTATAATTTGCGGTGGCGTCGCTGGTAACCTCGATAACGTCCTGCGTCCGCGCTTGGTCGGCAAGGACACGGCCATGCATGACCTGTTCGTGCTGTTCGGCACCTTAGGCGGCATCGCCATGTTCGGTATTCTTGGGATTATTGTCGGCCCGATTATCGCCGCTTTGTTCATCACCATCTGGGAAATCTACGGCAAGGTTTTTCACGACTACCTGCCGGAGGTGAAAGCCGTGCTGCTGACCCATCGCCAATGTCCGGGAGATGGCGGCGAGAATGAACAGCCTGCCAACGAAGAGCCTGAATCATGAACCGCATGTTTTTCATTGTCACCGTCATTTGCCTGCTTGCCAGCAATGCCCTGGCTGTCGGTGAGCCGCTTGATATCTATTTCGTCGATGTCGGCCACGGCAACGCCACACTTTTTTATCAGCCCGGCCAATGCGCCATGCTGGTTGATGCCGGACCTGCCGAGCAGGGGGAAAACCTGCGTGCGCTTTTGGAAAGAAATAAAATAAAGACGCTGGATTACATGGTGGTTACCTCGCCAGCCCCTGAGTACTATTTTGGCCTGAACATTATTTTATCGGATGTCGCGATCAAAGAACTTTCGGATAATGGCGATCCGGGCCGTGATAGCGACGGTTTCTCCGAGTACCGGCAGTTGCAGGAACGTATCCCCTATTCCGTGGTGGCGGCGGGTGATTCCTGGCAATGTGGAGATGTCAAGGTCAAGGTGCTGAATCCGCCGGTGGACATCGAGGATTCGCCGGACAAGCGGTCGCGCTCACTGGCGCTGATGATCGGCTTTAGCCGCTTCAAGATGCTGATGATGAATGATCTGGCCGGGCGCGGCGAACGTGAGCTGCTCGAACGGCAGGCCGACCTGCAAGCCATGGTTTTGACCGTCGGTAATCATGGCGCCGGTGACAGTACCTCTGGTCAGTTGCTGGCGCGGGTACGCCCACGGATGGCGGTCATTAGCGCCGGGCGCGATCGCCGGTTGGGTTTTCCCGCCGACAGCGTTGTTCGCCGTATTGAAGAAGCGGGTGTCCATCTTTATACCACCAGCCAGAGCGGCACCGTTCATCTGAGGGTGCAGCCCAATGGCGGCGCCCGCCTGCTGCGGCAGTAATGAAAGGAGTTTTATGAAAAAAGTACTTGTCACCGGCGCCGCCGGTTTTATCGGCGCCCATCTTTGCCAGCGTCTGCGAGCCAGTG
>DOMU01000111.1 GCA_003509305.1 Desulfobulbaceae bacterium
AGTCAGGAGGAAAAATCGAAAGAGAAATGGAATAAACCATAAAGTGTATTCATCCCACAAACAGGTGTTTGCCCACCTTCAGCTCGATGGCATAGATGAGAAAATACAGGGCCACGCCCATCACCGCCATGCCGAGGATACCGGCGTACATTTCCGGATACATCAGCACCTGATAGGTTGCGACGACAATATAATATCCAAGGCCGTATTCGGTCAGCGACTGTTCAGCGATGAAGAGGACGGCCACCGCCGTGCCCACCGACAGGCGCAGGGCGGTCAGCACCGCCGGAATCGAAGCCGGCAGATAAACATAGCGAAACAGGGCCAGGCGCCCGGCCCCAAGCGAGCGTACCGACAGGACAAGCTCCTTTTTCAGGCCAGCCGCTTCATCGCGCACGACGACGAGTATCTGGAAGAAGATGATGATGGCGATCAAGAGAATCTTGGAAAAATCGCTGATGCCGATCAGAACATAAATGACCGGCAGAAAAACGATCTTCGGGATCGGGTAAACGATGGCGATGAGCGGCCCGACAACGCGGTCGAGTTTCGGCATTTGCCCCAAGGCCAGGCCCAAGGGCGCGGCAAACACCAAGGCCAGGAGCACCGCCGCCAGCACCCGCCCGGTCGAAGCGAGAAAATGCAGGCCCAGTTCACCCACCATGCCACGGCAGAATATCGGCACCACCGTCAGCGCCGACGGCAGAATATCACGATCGAGCAGCATGGCCGCCGCCTGCCACAGGACGAAAAACATGGCGATACCTAAAAAGGCATCGGTCAGCGTCGTTTTCTTGCGCATGAAATATGCCGCCTCATTGTTACGCCGCGCCTCCGTCCCGCCCGGCCAAAAGCTCCTTCAGCTCGGCGCAGCGTTCGAGAAAGGCCGGGGATTCACGCGAAATGTCGCCGTGCAGGCACCGGTTGTCAATGACCGTGGCCTGGCTGTTGACAGAGGCGGAAAGCACAAGGATTCTCTCGCCTAAAATCACCGCCTCCTCAATGTCGTGGGTGACGGTGAAAAGCGTCAGGCCGGATTCGCGGTGGAAGGTATTCATGACATTTTGCAGGTCTTCCCTGATCGGCGCGTCGAGGGCGGAAAAGGGTTCATCCATCAACAGCAGATCCGGCTCCATGACGAGCGTCCGGGCAATCGCCGCCCGCTGCCGCTGCCCCCGCGACAACTGCGCCGGATACATCGCCGCCAGATGGTCGATCTTCAGCCAGCGCAGCCAATAGCGTATTTGCTCCTCTTCCCGCTCACGGTCGCTTTTATGATAACCCGGGCTATGGCGGCCATCCGGCCCGTAAAAGCGGCGGATATTCAGCCCCAGCCGGGTATTGTCGAGGATGGTCGCCCACGGCAAGAGACCATGATCCTGCAAAATCAGGCCAGTGGCTGGGCGCGGGCGGACAAGCGGCTGACCGCCAACCCGTATCTCGCCGGCCTGTGGATGATTGAGTCCGGCGACCAAATACAAGAGCGTCGTCTTACCGCAGCCAGACGGGCCAATGACGGTCCAGGCTTCGCCCGGCTGGACAGCGCAGGAAAAATCATCGAAGACCAACCGCCCGCCGTCGTAGGCGAAACGCAGGCCGCGCGTCTCGATCATCGCCACGGCACGAGTCATGGTAAAAAGGCGTCCGTCACCGAGTCGCTGTAACTTGGTGGACGGTCAATCAGCTTTGTTTCGACCATCCAGGCCATGGCATCATCCCACTGCTTTGGCCCCGGCACCTTGTGGCGCGGCATCGGCGGGATGGGATAAGTGGCGGCGACATTTTTGGGCAGGCCAATTTTTTTCAGGAAAAGCGGCCGGAACCGTTCCGGGTTATCGTTGATGACGGCGCAGGCTTTATCCCAGGCGCGCATGAAGGCTTTCACCTCGGTCGTTTTTTTGTCGAGGGAGCTGGTGGCAAAGGTGATGGTGCTGAGGCTGTAACCGGCAATGGCCAGGTCGTTAACGATTTCTCTGGCTCCGGCGGCCATGGCGGAAAAACCCATTTGATCGGGCAAAACCGCCGCTTTGATCTGGCCGCTCATCAGGAGTTGCATCCGTTCCGGCAGCACCGGCACCGACTGGTAAACAATTGATTTTTTCGGCAGCGACGCCAGCATCCTGCTGGTGACATATTCGATGACGGTATGGCGCGCGACACCGATGGGCACCCCGGCCAGATCGTCAACACTTTTTATCGGCGAATCCTTACCAACCACGATACGGAATCCTGGAGAATTGCCCAGCGGCTGGCGGGCGATGGAAATGATTTTGGCGCGGATTTCGCCACGATTCTGGCTGGCGGTACTGGAGATTTCGTTGAGCATCCCGTCGATCCGTCCGGCCTGCATCAGTTGCTCGCGCTCGATGGCGCTCCCAACGAGCAGCAGCTTAACGTCAAGGCCCTCGGCGGTGAAAAAACCTTCCGCTTCGGCGACATAGGCGGGAAAGGCATCCGGCACCGCCAAAAATGCAAAGCTGAGCGGCGCCGTCCGCGCCCAAACGGCCTGGGCAGGCCAGGCCAACAAAAAGATGAGAGGCAGAGCAAAGCGAAGAAGACGGTGGCTCTGAAACATGGTTTTTCCTGAATCGTTTGAGGAAGCGGCCTGACGGAACCAAGTCATTAGTTTCACACAGCGGTCATGGCAAAAAGGCTTCCGTCACTGAATCTTCGTAACTTGGCGGATTGTCAAGCAGTTTTGCCTTCACCATCCAGGCCATGACGTTGTCCCATTGTTCCCGCGAAGGCGCCTGGTGACGCGGCATTTGCGGGATGGGGTAGGTCGTGGCGATATTTTTCGGCACACGGATTTTTTCGAGGAAAAGCGACCGGAACCGTTCGGGGTCGTTGTTCATCGCGGCGCAGGCTTTGTCCCAGGCACGCATGAAGGCTTTCACTTCGGCGGGTTTGCCATCCAAGGCGGCGGCGGCAAAGGTGATGGCACTGAGACTATAGCCGGCAATGCTGAGATCGTTGACGATTTCCCTGGCCCCGGCGGTCAAGGCGGAAAAACCCAGAGGGTCAGGCAAAACCGCCGCCTTGATCTGACCGGACAGCAGAAGTTGCAGCCGTTCCGGCAGCACCGGCACCGATTGGTAGGCAATCGACTTTTCCGGCAGTGATGCAAGCATCCTGTTCGCGAGGTATTCGTTGACGGTATTTCGCGATATGGCAATCGGCACACCGGCCAGATCGCCGATGCTTTTCACCGGCGAATCCCGGCCAGCCATAATCCGGAATAAGGGGGCGTCAGCCAGGGGGGCGCGGGCGATGGCGATGATTTTAACGCGGATTTTGCCGCGGTTCAGGCTGGCGGCGCTGGCGATATCGTTAACCATGCCGTCGATCGACCCAGCCTGCATCAGTTGATCGCGCTCAGCGGCGCTGCCCATCGGCAACAGCTTGACCTCAACCCCCTCAGCGGCAAAAAATCCTTTCGCTTCCGCCACATAGGCCGGCAGGACATCCGGTATCGGCAACAGCGCCAGCCGCAGCGGCGCTGACCACGCCGGTGAGGCCAGCAAAAGGAGGAACGGTAAGTAAAAGCCGAGAAAATGACAACGATTGAGCTTGAACATAGCTTTCTCTCATCATTTTGTATTTTTTGCCGATGGCACGGCGGATGGCGCTAAACCATGAAAAAATAGGACACACTTCCTTTTTGCCAAAAGGATTATCTTTCGCGCCTCGTTCATGCCGCAAGCAATACCCGGCCAAGCGGGCGGGCGTCAACAGGAAAGGGAGCGCTTTTTCGTTGCCCTTTGCCGCGGACCGCACTATGTAGTTGTGTCCCGTGTCACCCCTCGTGAACGGAGTGAAATGGAAAGTTGTGCCTTGGCCCATTTCGTCACCAGCGGAATGAGAAAAAGCAGGTAAACCGCCATGCAAGGTTTTCAATATGCGGAGTAAAAAACTGTGGATAACGCTGGCCGTCGTGGTTGTGGCGGCGGCGGGCATCTGGTTCTGGCGCGGCCATGAAGACAAGCCGCAGGGCTTCATGACCGGCAAGGTTAAACGCGGCGATCTGGAAATCACGGTTTTGGCCAGTGGTCTCGTCGAATCCGAAAATCTGGTCAGCGTCGGCGCCCAAGTGTCGGGTCAGCTCAAGTCACTGAAGGTCGAACTCGGCGATGTGGTGAAAACCGGGCAGTTGGTAGCCGAGATTGATTCCCTGCCGCAGCAGAACAATGTGCGCACGCGGACGGCGGCGCTGGTGGCGGCCAAGGCGCAGAAGGCGGCGAAAGAGGCCTCTTTGAGGCAGGCGGAACTGGCCTATCAGCGGCAAAAGATGATGCGCAAAACCGAAGCGGCGAGTCTTGCCGATTTCGAGGCCGCCGAGGCCAACCTGGGCGTCATCAAGGCCGACATCGCGGCGCTGGACGCTCAGATCGATCAGGCGTCGATTGCCGTCGATACCGCGAAAATCGACCTCGGCTACACCAAAATCAATTCGCCGATTGATGGCGTCGTCGTCGCCATCGTTACCAAAGAAGGCCAGACGGTCAACGCCAACCAGACGGCACCGACCATCATCATGGTGGCGCGGCTTGACGTGATGAACATCCGGGCCGAAATATCCGAAGCCGATATTGTCAAAGTCAAACCGGGCCAGAAGGCCTGGTTCACGATTTTGGGCGAACCCGACAAGCGCTATCCCGCCAAGCTGCAATCGATCGAACCGGCGCCGGAAACCATTACACAGACGAGCGGCATCGCCAATGCCGCCAGCACGTCGAGTTCAGCCGTCTATTATATCGGCGTTTTGCAGGTTCCTAATTCCGAAGGCAAGCTGCGCATCTCGATGACCGCTGAAGTCAACATCATTCTCGATCAGGCCCAAGACGCCCTGCTGACCCCAGCGGCCGCCTTGGGTAAAAAAGGCAAGGATGGCCTGTATGCCGTGCGGGTCGAGACAACACCCGACAAATATGAGGAACGTCGCGTCAAGATCGGTCTGAACAACAACGTCCAGGCTCAGGTGCTGGAAGGGCTGCAAGAAGGTGACAACGTGGTGATCGGCGAAGCCCAGCCCGCCAACCAGCCCGCCAGTCCGCCAGCCCGCCAGCGCAGACCACGGATGATGTGATGACGGCGCTCATCGAACTGCGAGGCGTCTGCCGCGACTATCCCGCCGGCGAAGAGACGCTGCGAGTACTGCACGACATCGACCTGCGCATTGAGGCTGGGGAGATGGTGGCGATTGTCGGCGCCTCCGGCTCCGGCAAATCGACCTTGATGAATATCATCGGCTGCCTCGACCGGCCAAGCGCCGGCCACTATCTGGTCGATGGCCAGGAAACCAGCCAGCTTTCACCGGATGAACTGGCGCGGCTCAGGCGCGAGCATTTCGGTTTCGTCTTCCAGCGCTATCATCTTTTGGCTGATCTGTCGGCGTTGGAAAATGTGACGATTCCGGCCATGTACGCCGGTATTGGCAAAGATTCACGACGAAAACGCGCGACCGGACTCCTGACCCGCCTGGGCATGGGTGAGCGTTTACACCATAAACCGGGGC
The DNA here is from genome assembly GCA_003509305.1 of Desulfobulbaceae bacterium. Taxonomy (GTDB): domain Bacteria; phylum Desulfobacterota; class Desulfobulbia; order Desulfobulbales; family Desulfocapsaceae; genus UBA8130. The sequence continues at coordinate 5,516 of DOMU01000111.1, forward strand.
AGTTATCGGGCGGCCAGCAGCAGCG
>DOMU01000136.1:0-2694 GCA_003509305.1 Desulfobulbaceae bacterium
AGCTGGCCGCAGGCGGCGGCAATATCGCCACCACGGCTCTGACGGATAAAAACAGAATAATGAGCGTCGAGCAAGATTTTCTGAAAACGGAGAATCACCGCCATATCCGAACCGGCAAAGGGCAATTCCGGACATGCGTTAAAAGGTAACAAGTTGATTTTACATGGGATGCCACGCAGTTTCGCCGCCAGGAGCCGGGCATCGTCCAGGGAGTCGTTGACGCCGGAGAGCATCAGATACTCGAACATGATTCGCCGCCGTTTCGGCATGGGGTAAGAGCGGCAGGCGGCGAGCAGCTCCGCTACCGGATAACGGCGGTTAACCGGCATCAGCCGGTCACGCACATGGTCATCAACCGAATGCAGAGAAACGGCCAGGTTAGCGGCGCAATTTTCCCCCAGAAGCCGCATTTTCGGCACGATGCCGCAGGTGGAAACGGTAATCCGGCGGCCAGTGAGGTCGAAGCCTTTCTGCTCGGTGAGGATAGAAATCGAGGTCAGGACATGTTCGAGGTTGTTCAGCGGCTCGCCCATGCCCATATANNCTTTGGCAAAGCCGCCAGATAATCACGGGCGGCGCAAATCTGGTTGACAATTTCCGCCGCGGACAGGTTGCGGACAAAACCCATTTTCGCGGTGAGGCAAAAGGCGCAGCCCATGGCACAGCCGACCTGTGAGGAAATACACAGCGTGTTGCGGTCTTCCTCGGGAATCAACACCGACTCGATGATATGGCCATCATGCAGACGAAAACCGAATTTGACGCTGCCATCCCGCGATTGTTCAATAACTGGGTCATCGAAGCGGGAAATAATGGCCTTTTCAGCAAGCAGCTCGCGGCATGATTTGGCCAGATCGGTCATCTGCTCCGTACTCGTAATGCCGTAGCGGTACAGCCAGGCCATGACTTGGCGCCCGCGAAAGGCCGGCTGTCCGAGCGAAGCGAGGAAATCAATCAGTTGCTGCTGATCAAAATTTTTCAAATCGGGCAAAGAACTATCAGGCATAAAAAAAGTTCCGTGTGGATAGAGGCCATCCTCCCCGCACCGGCCCTATAAACTCTCGAAAGGGCCAGGCTGACTGGGAATCCAAATGTAACGGCGATGATCACTACCATAGCACGAAGCGACGGCTGAAGCGGCGGTATTTTTACCATCGGCAGGCTTGACGTAACCTGCCAGACAGCTTTAATAAGCGCCTATCCGGCATCCTGCCGGGAAACCCTGACTGTCTTTACAACGGGCAAGCGAGGAAAATATGGAAAACTTACTGACCATGAACATGCTGAACATTATTTTGCTGTACTGCGCCATCGGCGCCGTGGCCGGTGTTCTCGCCGGTCTTCTGGGTGTCGGCGGCGGCCTGGTCATCGTGCCGGTTCTTATCTATACGCTGACCCTTCAGGGCGTGCATCACGACGTGATCATGCACATGGCGCTCGCCACCTCAATGGCCAGCATCATCTTCACCTCCATTTCCAGCTTTATGTCGCACCACCGGCGAGGCGCCGTGCGCTGGGACATCGTGGGGAAAATCACGCCTGGCATCCTTATCGGCACCTTTCTCGGTTCGTGCGTCGCCTCGGCCATGCCCACCCTGTGGCTGAAGGCGGTATTTGTGATCTTTCTCTACACCATGACCTGGCAGATGCTGGCGGGCAAAAAGCCTAAAGCCTCGCGCCATTTGCCGGGCTTGCCTGGTCTCAGCGCCGTCGGCGGCGGTATCGGCGTCATATCAAGCCTGGTCGGCATTGGCGGTGGCTCACTGTCGGTGCCTTTCATGCTGTGGTCGGGCGTCGTCGTCCACCACGCCATTGGCACCTCGGCGGCGATTGGCCTGCCAATCGCCATCGCTGGAACCATAGGTTATATCTACAACGGCTGGCAGGCGGCGAATCTGCCGCCGTATTCCCTGGGCTATGTCTATCTGCCGGCCTGCCTCGGCATCGTCGCCTTCAGTATGCTGACCGCCCCTTTGGGCGTGCGGCTGGCGCACCACCTGCCGGTCGATGCCCTGAAACGGGTATTTGCCGCGCTGCTTTTTGTGCTGGCAACGAAGATGCTCTGGGATTTGGCGCGGGCGTGGATGTAAAGAAAACGAAAATTCCAGGGGAAACCACAGCGACGCTCCCCAATTCTGAACCATCCCTTTCGGGACTTAAAACTATGTCCTGCCGGATTCCTTTGCACTTCGTTACGGAGAAAAGTGGCGGGCGGTTGCGTTTCGAGTACAATGCCACCAGCGATACCGGCACCCTGCACGGCAAAGCCAATGATTTCGCCGTCACGCGGGACGGCCTCAACGGTGATCTGAACGTCTGATCCGGCTTCTGGCCCTCACTTGGCTATCGAGTGAGGGCCAGAGAATCGAACCCTATTCAAGGGAGCTAACATGCCGCTGGTTTCCATAATCATGCCCGTCTTCAATGGGGAGTCCTATCTTCTTGAAAGTGTCAACTCCATTCTTTCTCAAACCTTGGAGGATATTGAGCTGATCATCGTTGACGACGGCTCCACGGATAAAAGCGGAGAAATCATCCAATCAATTGATGACAAGAGAATCGTCTATCACCAGCTTGCCGAAAATATGGGGATAGCCACGGCAACGAATACCGGTCTCGATCTGGTCAGGAGTAAATATGTCGCCAATATGGACCAAGACGACATTGCCCTGCCGCATCGCTTGGAGTGGCAGG
>DOMU01000136.1:2718-3080 GCA_003509305.1 Desulfobulbaceae bacterium
GTGTGTAGTACTCCAACTTCCGACAACGCCATCAAGGCCAATTTCTTATTCGGTACGGCCAATATCTATAATCCGACGGCCATGATTCGGCATTCTTTCTTGCACGAGAAAGGGATCAGATGGAATCCGACGTTTAGAGTGCCTGACTGGGAATTCTGGGTGCAAGCGATGTTTCTGGGAGCACGCTTCGCCAACCTTGGAGAAGTGGTTTTGCACTACCGGGGGCACAAAAACCAGGAGACCGACAATATATCCCATTTACGGAACGAATTTGCGCCGGTCAGACTCAAGGTGTTAGAATTGTTCTACTCGGAACTGACCCTTGAAGAACGGATGACCGTGGAACCTGTGCTGCAACGGTG
>DOMU01000121.1 GCA_003509305.1 Desulfobulbaceae bacterium
GGCGCAGACGGTGAGCCGGGCGGCGAAGATCGCGAGCATGGAAGGCCACGGCGGCGTAAGTGGCACGGCTGGCCAGCTCTGGAACAGTTTTCGGGCCGCGCGCCAGGCCGATGGGGCGGCTGGCGGTGTTGGTGATACCGCCCGGCGTATGCGCACGAACGTCAACGACATGTATCACGCGCAAAAGTCGATGAAAGACCCGGAGTATCAGGCGAACCCCTACCGGTCGAACCCATACATGTCTTCCGTGGCAAGCCCGGCTGATTCGACGGAAAAACCGGCTTTAGCTAACCGATTCCCTGGCAGTGGCAATAACCAGGAGCAGCCATCTGGCAACTCTAATCTTCAGCAGACAAGCCAGGCGGCAACGCGGGCGGCCAACGACCGCCTTAACTTCGATTTCCTGAAAAATGAAGGAAATCAAGAAAGCAATAAAACGGTTGAGGAAGCCATGAAACAGCAAAAGTCAAACTCGCGGGACGAGTCATAGACCTCTATAGAATTAAGCATTTCAAAGAGCGATCTTGGTAGTTTATCGCATCGCCAAGTGATAGAGGTATTTTACCTTAACTGGCCGTAAAATCAAAGGAAAAACAGGGAAAAATGATGACGGCGTATAACTTGCATTTAGATGGGCCTGACCTGGAAGTGACGGCATTATCTGCTGTCCCATGGGCTGACGGTGACATCGGCGGCGGTAAGGGTGTTCTGTGCCAAGCTTGTCTTGCTCATGGATGGCGTTCTTTGAGCCAGTCGCGCAGCGCGTCGTTCATGCGGGTTTGCCAGCCTCTGCCCGTGGCTTTGAAGGCGGTCAGCACATCGGTATCGAAACGGACGGTGGTCGATTGCTTCTTACCGCTTCCTGGTGGACGGCCACGCAAGGCTTTCTTGGCCGCAATTCTGAATTCCTCGACAGACACCTCCCGTTCTCCGATAAAGTGTTTGGCGTTGGCAAAGAAATCGTCGGTCAATTCGGGTGCGTCATCCGGGTCAACCCAGGAACTCTTTGTATTTTTTCCTTTCGCGTTCATTGGCATACCTCATCGAAATAATACGGTATTTGTGGCGGCGTCGTGTCCAAACCAAGACGACAATTTTCGCTTCGAGCACGCCAAGCGTGATGAAACGGTCTTCGCCATAATCGCGGCGCTTGTCCGGGCTGATCATCACTGGCCCGGCAAACACCGTGGCGGCATCGGCAAAATCAAGCCCGCGTTCTCGCAAGGTGATATTTCGTTTGTCTTGGTCAAATTCAATTTCCATTCATTTATTGTAGTAACGTTTATCGAAACGTTCAAGCGGAAAAGTACAGAAAAACACAAGGGAAGTGAGGAAGAACACAACAAGGAGGCGAGGAAATGATTGGCTGGAAGAAGAAAAAGCAAGAGCCGGCCATGGCCGATGACGATAGCAGCAAAAAAGGTGGCCACAACTCTTATCTGAATGCCAGGGAAGAATGGCTGGAACGCTATGGGAACTATATCCGCCGGGCGGCGCAGTGGCGCCTGGCGGCCTTTATCGCGCTGGCCATTGCCTGCCTGTCAGTGACGGGAAACGTCATGCAACTGCGGCAAGAGAAGATCACGCGCTACTTTGTGGCGGTGGATGAACTGGGCAAGGTGGCGTCAGCGAAAATGGACGGCCCGGCTGGTCAGACGCCGGCGCGGGTGATCCAGGCGGAAATCGCCTCGGTGATAGAGTCCTGGCGCACGGTGACGGTTGATACCGAATTGCAGCGGCGGATGATTTCCAGCCTGACCGCGCATACAGCCGGGGCGGCGAAAGGGGTTTTGAAACAGTGGTTTGATGCCAACAATCCATTTGAAATCGCCAAAACCGGCAAGCTGATCAACGTCGTGATTAAAGGCCTCCCCCTGCCGGTAAGCAAGGGGAGCTACCGCGTCGAATGGACGGAAATTGTCAGAAACCACCAGGGCGTCGAACTACTACGAGACGACTATGAGGCCATTGCCACAATAGAAATCCTGCCGCCAGTGGATGAGGCAACCATGCTGAAGAACCCCGGCGGCGTTTATATCACCAACCTAAGCGCCGGAAAAATCATTAAATGAGGCGGGCCATGTCCTACAAAAATACTTTGTATGAGATGTTAAACGCCTCACCTATTCGTTTAGCCATATCAAGCGAGATCGGGCGTTTGCCTTTTTCCATTTCGGCGATGTGGTGCTGGAGGATACCGAGCCGTCCGGCGAATGCCTTCTGGGTCAGGTCTTCTCTGGCGCGAAGGCCGCGCAGAGCCATGGCTGGCGAGCCATTGGGGAAGACTTCTTCACCGCTGTACAGTTCGTCACCGTCCTCGTTCAGTGGCCTGGTGAAGCGGGCAAGCTCCAGAACGCTGTCAACGGCCTTGCATATGCGGACAGCATCGTCAGACGGCACGGTGAAAGATATTTCAGTTAATTTTCCGGTAGTCCGCATTCTCGTGTGTGCCAACATAGCGTACCTCTATGAGTCTGATTTCCCGGTCCGTGACCTTCCAGACGGCCACATACCGGGGTTTGCCTTTGTTCAAGTGGCAGTGATGGATGTCTTTGTCCTTTTTGCCACGCAACTTGCCGTAATGCGGCCAGTTCAGCCGTTCCGGGCCATCAGCCTCCAATTCACGGCGCAATGTATACAAAGCCGCCGCAATGCCATCAGGCAATTTTTCTTTCTGTTTTCTGGCCTGTCCGGTGAACTTAACTGTCCAGACGGCGAATTGCTGATCATTTATACCCATGAAGGAATAATACCAGATACAGGTATTATTGTCAAAGAAATAAAACCCCGAAGGGAGCGAAGGCAATGAAAAAGATATTGATTTTGAACGCCTTGTCGTTGGCTTTGATGGCGGCAGGAGCGGTCATGGCGGCGGATGAATATGAAGTGGAACTGGTCGCTCCGACACCGAAGGAACAGGTACAAGCGGCGGTGGCGGGCAACGAAAAGCGGCCCGTCAGCAGGCGGCACCCGGCGGCGCAAAGCGCGGACATTGACCGCCTGGGCGCTATCTTGTCGCCGGATACAGTGTCCTTGACCGCGNNAATTGAAGGCGCTGGAGTTAAGTGACACCTGGGCCAGGAGTGGCCCTACGCCCTTTTTGTCGGGCGGCAAGCTGGTTTATATCTACGGCGCGGGCGGGATGCCAACGATTATCGCGGCGCCGATGCGGATTACCGATATCGAGCTGGAACCCGGCGAAGAAGTGAATGAAATCGTCGCCGGGGATAACGCCCGCTGGCTGATCGACAAGGGCGCGGCGGGCAACACCACTCATATTTTTATCAAGCCGCTTGATGTCGGCCTGGAATCGAGTGCCGTCATTACCATCGATCGCCGGGTTTATCACCTGCGGCTGGTATCAAAACCAAAGGAGCATACGCCCTACGTCGGTTTTGTCTATAGTGATGATCTGCGCAAGCAACTGGCGGCGCACCAGGCTGATGATGCCAAAAAGAAGAAATGGCAATCGACGGCGGACGCGGGCGGTGCCGCCGCCAGTCTCGCGTCCCTGAATTTTGATTATGAAATAACGGGTGACGCGCCCTGGAAGCCGGAACGGGTTTTTGATGATGGCAAGAAAACCTATCTGCAACTGCCGCCGGAAGTTTCAACGGGTGAAATGCCGGTCTTGCTGGTGAAAAAGGGCCGCAAAGACGTGCTGGTGAATTACCGCGTCAAAGGCCGGGTGATGGAGGTTGATGGCCTGTTTGAAACCATCGCCCTGGTGGTGGGTATCAACGGCGGCCTGTTCAATACCGGTTTCGGCGGTGAACGGCAACAGATTGTGGAAGTCACACGGCGCGGCATTGGCGGCCAAGAGCGGAGACCGTCCTATCCAGAGTTCAACAGCTCCTATGGAGGCTGAGCGATGAACATGCACCATTTTTCATACAGGCATTTCTTTTTGGCTTGCTTTTCGTCTTTCCGCCAGGCGGCGCTGTTCGCCGCGCTGATGCTTGCCGTGGTGTTGAGCGGCTGCGCCGGGCGTCTTGCGGGCGAATCCTACGTCAGGAATCCCTTGCTGGAGCAATGGGCGGTCGCCGCCATTGCCAAGGACGCGGTGGTTAAACTGGCAAGCATCTATCCGCCGGGCCATACGCGAATTGAACTGGTCTATCCGGTTGACCAGAACGATAAAAGAGTTGAGGACGCTTTCAGCGCCACGCTGGAGGACGGTTTGAGAAAGTACGGCTTCACCATCAGCCCACAGGCGAATCTGCGCCTGGCCTGGACGCTTGACGCCCTGCCGGAAGAAAAGGAGGAAGCAATCGATCCGCTTTTTCAAAAGGAAGACAATGCCGGAGCGGCAATTGAAAGGGTAAAGCGCGGCAAAAAGAAGAAGCGGGGTAAAAAAAACCCGGAAAAGATCATCCCGGCGGAACCAGCCCCGGTGAGAATCACTCCGAAGGGACCCGCCTGGTATCTGCGTCTGAAGCTGGCCGATACCGACAGATTCGAGCTGCGGACACTGACGCGGGTGTACAGCGCTGACGGCCTGCCCATGGCCGGGTTCGCGGAAAGTCAGAATTGAAAAGAGGATCAAACCATGACAGCGTCGAAGATGAAGAAAAGTATTCATGAAAAACGGCTGGAGAATCCGGCTCACAGGACAGACGAGCCGCCACAAGCGGGAAACGGCCAATGCTGTAACAACCAATTGCTCTTTGCCATGCGTGATAATTACCACGAATTCACGCTGGGCATTACGACAATCCTGGAATGCCTGCTTTCAGCGGTGGAACATGGGGCGGTGCCGGAATTGCCGGATGGCTGGTGGAGCGAGGTGATGAATCATTACCACTTAAATATTCCCAGCTTCGGGAAGGGATAAGATCACCCAGATTGAGCCGGTTGTCAGGAGGGAATTCTTCCCTGTTCAATCCGCTGATCACTAACATGGACTTTATATGGAACAATCACCGAACAGCTTGAAGCCACCGAAGCCGAACGGCAAAGGGGCGAGCAAAAAGCCGATGATGATCGGCCTTGTCATTTTTTTAATCATGATGCTGGCCCTGATGTATTCGCTGACTGGCACGAGGAAAAAGTCGGGCGAGGAAGAAGAAAAGAAGCCGCAACTCCAGGAAGCGCCTTTAGCCAGAGGCCAGGACGAAGGTCTGGCGCTGCCGCCGCCACCCGCAACACCGGCGGTGGCACGGGTTGAAGAGGAAGCAAAGCCCAAGAAAAACCTGGTGGTGAACGTTGGCCAGCCGCCAGGCGAAGACCAGAACCAGAAGCGCCGTGAACAGATGTATATGGCGGCGCTGGCCTCACCGATGCTCGCGAAAAAGGGCCAAGGCAGCGGCCAGGCGGAAAGCGGCGGTNNGGGAGTGGGAACGGCGGCCAGAACGCCACAACCACGAATAGCATCATAAACGGCGGCGATGAGGGAAAAACCAGCTACGACCCGGCGGCAAATATAGATAAGGAAAATTTCTTCAGAAGGGCCGATACGGCGGGCGATACCGGCGCGGGCTGGCTGTCGCGCTACACGAGAGAGGCCGGGCGGGAACTGGAAATCAAGACCGGAACCGTCATTCCGGCGGTGCTGGTGACAGGCATCAACTCGGATTTGCCAGGCGTCATGATCGCCCAGGTGAGCCAGAACGTTTTCGACACGGCATCGGGCAAATACCTTCTGATCCCGCAGGGGGCCAAACTCTACGGCATGTACGACTCGCGGGTGGTCTATGGCCAGGAGCGCGTTTTGGTCGCCTGGAACCGCGTCATTTTCCCGGACGGCTCAAGCGTCACCTTAGGATCGATGCCGGGCGCCGATATGAGCGGTTACGCGGGTTTTCATGACAAGGTGAACAACCACTATATCCGGGCTTACTCGAACGCTTTTCTCATGTCGATTGTCACGGGATCGGCGGCGTACATGGTCGATTACTTTGATAACAGCAATAGCAGTTATGACGCCTTTGGCAATCGTCAGCCTTCATTTGGCGATGAGATTGGCCGGGCCATGGCCCAGCAGATGAGCCAGGCGACAATCAGGATTTTAGAGAAGAACCTGAATATTTCGCCGACGTTAGAAATCCGGCCCGGCTACCAGTTCAACGTCATCTGCACCAAAGATGTCGCTTTTACCGAGCCGTATTCCGATCAGTTCACCCGCCCCGGTGAAGGACAAGTTACGGAGGCCAGCCATGCAAGCGGCACAGTACGGCCATAAATCAGGCGTGTTGTTCGACCGATTCCGCCAGCGCCGCAATCATCCAGGCGTTCAGGCTTTCGCCTTTAACCTCGGCCATCACCGCCAATTGGGCGTGCAGATCAGGCGGCATCCGCAAAGTGACCCGACCGGAATATGGCTTGTTCGGCTGCCGTCCCAGCTTAGCGCAGGTTTCAAGATAATCATCAACGGTTTCCTCAAAAACCGTGCGGATTTCCGCAACGGAATCGGCATGAAAACCGATGATGTCGTTAATGCCCATGATATGGCCGACAAGACAGGTATCTTCGGCGCTATAAGCGATATGGGCGGTGTAGCCTCTGTAAGTCATGGCACTGTTGGTCATGGCCGTATCCCTAATTTTTCCAGAAATGACTTTGCGTCCCCCACCTGGTATGCGGCGGCTTCCTTGTTGGGATGCGGGCGATGGAAATACGCCATCACCTCATCCTTAATAAACCGCACCCGTGAGCCATCGCCTTCAATCACCAGGCATCCGGCGGCAATCAGCAGAGTTTCAATATCGGCCCACGGTAAGGATTTTGGGGTTGGGCTGCTAAAAATGGCGGCAAGGGTTTTTCGGTGTTTGCTGTTCATGCGCCATGATGTCATTTTGTGGTGTCATAATCAAGGGAAAAATCATGCAAGCGGCACAGTACGGCCATAAGAAGCGGGAAAAAGGGCCGGGGAAGGCGGCAATCTGGCTGTCCCTGACCGCTCTGGCGTTGTGGGTGGCGCTGACCCTGGCCTGGACGGCGGGGCGGATAGCGGCCCTTTACGGCTATAACGAAAGACTGGGCCAGCCTTTCGTCATCGAAGGCGTGGCTTTTTACAATCCTTTCGCCATGCTCTCCTGGCCAGAAGAGGTTCTCTCTGATTCGGAAGCGGACAAACTTTTTCAAATTGGCCTGGCGGTGAGTGTCCTTGTGCCGCTGGCCTTGGCCGGACTGATTGCTGTAGCAAGAAAGCCTCACGTCTATGACGACCTGCACGGTTCGGCCCACTGGGCGGATAAAAAGGAAATCGAGGGTATGGGCTATCTGGAGGGCAAAGGCGTCTATACCGGCGGCTGGTGGGATGAAAAGAAAAAGGCGCAGATGTACCTGCGCCATGACGGGCCGGAACAACTACTGGGAGAAGGTGGCTTTCGGCTTTTTTCCCGGCGTTGTCCTGCACACCCTGATCAAAACCCGGCATGAGGAAGGCCGCTGCGCCAGCCTCTACGATGTCAGTCTGATGCTCGAAGACCCCAAACGGGAAGGCGGGCCGAAAGAACTGTTCAAAGAGATGATCGCGGCCAAGCATGAGGAATGGCTGAAAAACATTTTCCCTGAAATGAGCCTGGAACAGCGGCAGGCGATGCACATTTTCTGCGCTTCGGCGGCGAGCGGGATGTTGGCCAAAGCGGACAAGGAGATGGCGGGCGTGGTCTCGACCGCTACCGCGAACCTTTCGCTCTACCGCGACCCAGTGGTCTCCTATAATACCGGGGCCAGCGACTTCCGTGTTGCCGACCTGATGAACCGCGATGAGGCGGTGAATCTTTATCTCGTCGTCTCACCCGCCGATATTGACCGGCTGCGCCCGCTGCTGCGCATTTTTGCCTCACAGCTTTTAGGCCGTCTGACGGAGAAGATGGAATTCGGCGGCGGTGGCACCAAGGCCAGCTACAAGCACCGCCTGCTCTTGATGCTTGATGAGTTCACGAGCCTCGGCAAACTGGCCATTATCGAGCGGGCGATTGCCTACATGGCCGGATACGGCGTCAAAGGTTATTTTATTGTTCAGGATACAAAACAATTAAACGGTGTATACGGGCAGGACAACGCGCTGATGGCCAACTGCCATGTGCGCATCGCCTACGCGCCGAACCTGCCGGAGACGGCGGAATACCTGTCGAAACTGGCTGGCACCACCACGGTCGTTCAGAAAAAGAAATCCATTTCCGCTGGCAAAGGCGGGCGGAGCGTTTCGCGAAGCGTCCAGGAAACGGCCCGGCCTCTTTTAACCCCGGACGAATGCCTGCGCCTGCCGGGCATCAGGAAGGAACATGGCCGCATCGTGCCTGGCGATATGCTGATCTTCACGGCTGGCAATTCGCCGATCTACGGCAGGCAAATCCTGGTCTTCCTCGACCCGGTTTTCCTGGCCCGCGCCTCTATGCCGCCCGCGCCTGCCGACAGCTTTTATTTCGAGCGGGAACAAGCCCCGAAACCAGCCAGACCGAAAGCGGCAAAGCCTGAAGAACTCAGCCAGGAAACAATCGAAAACGCTTTCCTGCGCTACCTCGATGATTTGCCCGAAGGCATCCAGGGGGCGGCATGAAGGCAAGAACATCAAGGATACCCGGCGGCCTGTTCCAGGGCTTTGGTCACCCATTTATTGAGGCTGATACCGTCTTTAGCGGCCCGCGCCGCGATGCGCTGGTGTGTCTCCGGCGGAATACGCACGTTGAAGTTGCCGGAAAAGGGCTTTTGCGGCTCCCGCCCTTTTTTCGCGCAGTATTCCAGATAGACCTCAATCGAATCAGCCAGGGCTGTTTTCAACTGGTCGAGAGAGCGCCCCTGGACTTTCTCCCTTTGCTTTCAAAGCCTCAAAGCTTTGGCGGCAGAATCGGCAAGAAAGGCGGAGCGGCTTTTCGCTTTGCCGCTGGCGACAGCGGCATCAATTTTTCTGATCAAAAGCCTCGGCAAGGTGACGGTGGCTTTTTCGGAACCGCCCAGAAACGGAGTGATGTCCACTTCGACAAAGGCCCAGACCGCCCCTTGGTATTCAGGCAGGCCGCTGTGCTTGTCAATCGTGGACGGCGCCGGTGCGATAATACCGTCTTCAGCCAGGATTTCGAGATGGCCCGCTATGGCTTCCCCAGCGCTGGCAATGGCCTCGTCAACGCTTTCCCCTGCCGAGAAACAGCCGGGAATATCCGGCACGGAGACGCCATAACAAGAGTCCATGTCCTTATGAAGAGCGATAGGATATTTCATGGCAAGCCCGCCTGTTTCAAAATGTTTGCGATGGTGCCTTTCGGCAATGTTCTTTTGGGATGCGGCACGGTGACCACACCTTTTTTAATTGGGTGTTTGAAATGATGATGACTTCCCGTGACCCGGACAAGATGCCAACCATCGGCTTCGATCATTCTGATGATGTCTTTACTGTTCACCGGAGCCTCCCTTTGCGGATAACGATATACCTCTGGCGGTATCTTTTCAAGATCAAAACGAAGTTCAAATATATGGGAGGAACGGCTTTGGTGATTTTGTCTGTCCTCTTTGCCGCCAGGATTTCCGGATTTGTCATTAACACGACCACGAGCCTGCCGGTTGGCCTTTACCGGCTGGTGGATGAACCGCTCCGGCGCGGTGGACTGGCCACCTTCTGCCTGGAGGATAAGCCCTTCATCCAGCTTGCCAGAGAGCGCGGCTATCTGGGGAATGGTTCATGCCCAGGCGGCATCCAGCCTCTCGGTAAGGAGATATTCGGCCTGCCAGGCGATGTGGTCAGCCTGAGAGATGGATTGATTGCTGTAAATGGCGCGATTATGCCGCTTTCTGGAGCAAAAAGTACCGACAGCCAGGGCCGGCGTATGCCGGCGCCGGCGAAGTTTGGAAATGGCACAATTCCGGAAGGTTACGGACTGATGCTGTCGCCACGTCACGCGGGCGGCTTTGATTCTCGATATTTCGGCCTGGTCAGGCTTTCGCGCCTGCATCCGGTCAAGCCGGTTTTCACCTGGTGAATGAGGGGTAAAGCCCGCCGCTCGCGGTAAACCGTTCGCGGCGGCAAATCCAAAAAGAAAAGGAGGAACACCATGGACGAACAAGAAAAAGCCTATCTTGAAGCGGCTGCAAAAGAAGTCTACCGGCAGATGGAAGAGAACCCTGGCCTCGCCATCCCGGTTGACCCGGAGGTGGCGGAATACATGGGGGCTTTTACCGACGATGCCATGGATTTGACCGATGCCATTGAAGGCGCGGAACCGATGCCAGAGGAAGACTGACATGGCGGAAGAGAAAAAGCCGTACTATCAGCGGATGGCCGATGAGGTGATCGAGGCCCTGGAAAAAGGCACGGCGCCCTGGGTGCAGCCCTGGCAGCCAGGCGAAATGCCGGAGGCCCCGGTCAACGCCGTCACCGGCAAACCCTATCGCGGCATTAACCGTCTCCGGCTGAGCATGAGCGAAGATTCTCTCGGTACCGGTGACCCGCGCTGGTGTACCTATAAGCAAGCCCAGGAACTGGGCGGCCAGGTGAAACGGGGCAGCCACGGCATGAGCGTCCAGTACTGGCAATTCGAGGAGGAACGGCTGAAGCGGGACGGTGAGGGCAAAGCGGTTCTGGGTGAAGATGGGCAAAAACAATACGAGACGGTCCGCCTGGAAAAACCACGGGGCTTTTTTACCACTGTCTTCCACGCCTCGCAGATCGAGAATCTTCCGCCCTTGCCGCCGAAGGAGAGGCAAGACAGCCCGGAAGTGGCCTGGGAGCGCCATGAAAAGGCGGAAAAGATTCTCGAAAATTCCGGGGCGGAAATCTTTAATGACCAGCGCGACCGGGCCTTTTACCGACCACTGGAAGATACAATTCACCTGCCCAAACGGGAACAATTCCCGACCCAGGATGGCTATTACGCCACGGCCCTGCACGAACTTGGTCATTGGACGGGCCACGAGTCCCGGCTGAACCGGGACATCAGGAACCCTTTCGGCAGTGAAAAATACGCCCGTGAAGAGCTGCGGGCGGAACTGGCAAGCTACATGCTGGGCGCTGACCTTGGTATTGGCCATGATCCTGGCCAGCACCAGACCTATGTCGCGAGCTGGATCAAAACGCTGAAAGAAGACCCACAGGAGATCATCCGGGCGGCGAGGGACGCCGACAAGATTATGGAATATGTCAAGGGGCTGGAATTAGGAAAGGATCAGGAGGAGGAAGCATCCATGGCGGCGGGAGAAAATGGGCAGGGACTTTCCCAGGCTGCTACCCCAGCCACCGAAAAAACCTGGCTGAAGGTACATTTCAAAGAAAAAGAGGCGGCGAAAGC
>DOMU01000011.1 GCA_003509305.1 Desulfobulbaceae bacterium
TTTGACGCGGAAATCGCGGCCATCGGGCGCGCGGGAAGGCCTCGCCCGGCGATGCCCGAACGCTTTCTCGCCGACCTGGCAAGGATAAACGACGCCTGCGGCATCGCCCTTGGGTTGGATCGCCTGATCATGCTGCTCTTGGATGAAGATACGCTGGCCAATGCCGTGACCTTTGCGCCCAGTGATTTGTGATCCGCCCAGATGCTTTGCGCAATAATTCCCTTTCAAGGCGCCGCCGCTTGCGATATTCTGTGCAAAGCGTCCGTTGGAGCAGAATTTTTCATGTGATTCGGATAACGAACAAGGAGAAACTGGACTTTTCATGGGACAGGCAAGCAATATCGCGCTGCGTAAATATATCGATATTCTCCACCGTAAAAAGTACCTGCTGGCCTGGTTGCTGCTCTTGAGCCTGCCGATTGGCCTGACGGTTTATCTGCAAACAGAGAAAATACACCCGGCGGTGGCGCGGATTGCCACCGATAGCGAAGACGAGGTGACGGCGGCGAAGGAGGCCATGGATCGGCAAGATCAGGCCATGCGCGACTACAAACGGGCGCATTCGGACGAGATGCCCGATCAGCGTCCGGAGAACGTCCAGAAAATAGTGGCCCTGCAAGAGCGATACCGAAAAAACGAGGACGCTATCCTGACCGCGCAGAAGACCAAGACCCTATGGCAGGAGCAAGCGAAGGCGCTGCGGCGGGCTCCGTCTGCCGATGAGTCTGCCGCCCGGATTGACCCGCTTGAGCGCGCACGCAATCACTTGCGGGAACTACGGCAAAAGTACACGGAAAACCACCCGGAAGTGAAACGGCTTGTCGCCGAGATCAAACAGTTGGAGCCCGCGCCGCCGGATGCGCCCGCCGGCGAACCGCTTAAAGTCATGAATGCCGCCACCGCGCGGCAGACGGCCATGCGGTATGAGACGCAGATTGAAAATTATAATATGCAGATTGGGATGATGACCAAGGAAAACGAGGGCATCATCAAACAGATCGAACAGCTTCAGAAATGGATGGATACCGCGTCGGTCCGCGAGGCTGAGTGGTCGTCTCTGGTCCGTGACTACGCGGTTCTGAAAGAACGGTATGATAAACTGGCTGAAAAAAAATTCGAGGCGCATCAGCAACAGACTCAGACCGGCCAGTCGAAAATCGAAAATTCTCCGTCTGTCCCGGAAACATCCTTTAAGTCAGATTTCCACAAAATTATGGGTGTAAGTGTTCTCCTTGCCGTCGCTTTGTGCGCCGTCCTGGTCATTCTTTCGGCCTTTTCCGATCAGTCTTTCCGCATTCCCGCCGATATCGAGAACTTCCTGCAACTCCCTGTGGTCAGCGTGGTCGTCTCTATCCCGACGGTGCGTGAGAAAAAACGGGCGAGCATCTTTTTTCTAGTCAAAGCACTGATCCTTTCATTTGCCGGGATGCTGGTACTGGGCTATTTCGCCTGGGCTTGGTCAACGGGAAAAATCGTCATTTAAATTTTTCCGGGAGCGTAAAAGGTATGTACCGGGAGTTTTTTCAACTACACGACAAACCGTTTGAGTTGACTTCAGATTCGCGCACGCTTTTTTTCAGCGAAGTCCACCGGCAGGGTTTGGCCACTCTGAAACAGGGTGTCGACGCCAGTGCCGGTTTTCTCCTTTTGACCGGTGATGTTGGCACCGGTAAGACGACGCTGATCAATGCTCTCGTGGCCGGACTGCAAGATAGCCCTTACCTGTGCCTGCTGTCGAATCCCATCCTCAAGGTATCCGAGTTTTATCGTTATGTCGCCGCCAAATTCGGCCTCTCTTACGATGGCGACAAGAGCCATTTCCTCGTGACGCTATCGCGTTTTCTGGACCAATGCCTGGCAACGGGCAAGAAGGCGCTTCTTATCATTGACGAGGTGCAGGCGCTGCCCTACGACCTGTTCGAGGAAATCTGTTTGCTCGAAGACCTTTCCGCCGAGCGGGAAAATATTTTGAGTATTTTCCTGGTTGGTCAGCTGGAACTTTTAGAATGGCTGGCCGAAGAGCGGTTGCGCCCGGTGCGGGAGCGGATAGGGAGCCGTTTCCATCTCGAACCCCTGAGTGGCGCCGATGTCCGAGCCTATATCGACCATCGCCTGATGGTGGCCGGACGTGGCAAAAATACCGAGGCATTATTCACCGACAAAGCCATCGAATCCATTTACGAGGTCACCGGCAGTGTGCCGAGGCTGATCAATATCCTGTGCGACAACGCCATGCTGACCGCCTATTCCCGCGACATTAAGCGGATCGATGATGATATAATCCAGGAATGTGTCGAACAGATGTCTCTTGGCGGCGATGAAAACGCCCCGGAACCGATTCCGAAAAGAAGTTTTTGGGAAAAATGGCTATGGCCGCTGGTTGCCGTCGTTGCCGTCCTGGAAATCCTTGCCGTCTGGCTGAGCGTTCGCTTCGGCTTGATTGAATATATCATCAGTCTGTTCAGATAGAACAGGGAGGCTTGATGGGGAAATTTTCCGATATTCTCGAGAAATCCGGCGTCGGCGAATGGCATGGGGAGCGGCAAGAGCGGCGCGTCGACCGCAAAGCGCCGCAGGCGCGGCAGGACAAGCGTTCCCAGCGGGCGAGGAGCATCATCTCCTGGCCAGCCGCCAAATCGCTTCGCACGCTGCGCTCGAAGATCCTCTATCCGGATAACGGCGGCAAATGTCTCCGCACCATCCTGGTGACCTCGGCGATGCCGTCGGAGGGGAAAAGCTTCGTCTCGGCCAATCTTGGCGTATCCATCGTCCAGGGCGCCGGTCGAAAGGCCCTGCTCGTCGACTGCGACCTGCGGCGGTCGTCACTGACCAAACTGTTTGGCATGTCCATCGGCCACAGCCAGGGCCTGGCCGATTACCTTGCCGACGACAAATGCCAGGTGGAAGAGCTGCTCTTGCAAACCTCCATCGATAACCTGTCAATTCTGCCAGGCGGCATGCCGCCGGATAACCCTGCAAAACTTCTGGCCTCGGCAAAGATGGANNTGTCGAGCCGTTACGACGACCGGCTGATTATCTTCGACAGCCCGCCGTTTCAAGTTGCCTCCCAATCGGTGGCGCTGGCGAAACAGGTGGATGGCGTGGTCTTGGTTGTCGGCTACGGCAAGTCGGCGCGCAACCATGTCTCGAACGTGGTGGAAGCTATCGGCTCAGACAAGATTATCGGTATCGTCTTCAACGGCGTGCGTAACAATTTCTGCTAACGCTGGCCGCGTGACGCCCGCCGTTTTTGTGGCAGCAGTTCCTCAAGCGTCTTCCGCTGCCGCATCCGTTCCGCTGCCTGGCGCGCCACGGCAATTGGCTGACCGCTGTCGCGGTCAAGGCCTGTGACGTACATAGCGGTGGCGATGGTGCCGGGTGTCGGCGTGAAATCCTGAAAAGCCGCTACAGTCAGGCCCAGTCTTTTCATGTCATCGGCCAGTTTGCTGGCGTCCGCCGCCGTCGCGCCGGGATGGGCGCTGAGTAAATAGGGACTGAGCCGCGCCGGTTTTCCCAGTTCACGGCCAATCGCGTGGCACAGCGTCAGCAGTTGCCGCAGCTCTTCATGCTTTTCCTTGCGCATCAGCCGCAGCACGTTATCGCTCGTGTGTTCCGGGGCGATTTTCAAGACGCCGGGGCAGTGTTTGTCGAGGATATCCCGCAGCAAACGCGGCGTCCGCCGCAAAAGCTCCATGCGCAGGCCGGATGAGATGAAAACATGGCGCACGCCATTGATGGAGCCGACTTGCCGCAGCAGTTCGAGAAATTCATCTTCATTCGTCCGCAGGTTCTTGCAGACCTTCGGGTACAGGCAATCGTGACGGCGGCAGCCACCCGTGGAAGCATCCAGCCCGCAGCTCGTGGCGTAGAGATTGGCGGTCGGCCCGCCCAGGTCGCTGATTGTGCCACGAAAATCGTTTTGGCCGGCGATTTTTTCGCATTCGGCAACGATTGAGGCGCGGCTGCGGCTTTGGACGCTCGCGCCCTGATGGCGGGTGATGGCGCAAAACGAGCAGCCGCCGGAACAGCCGCGGACAATGGTCACGGAACTGGCAATCATCCTGGCGGCTGGAATGTCGCCCGCC
>DOMU01000026.1 GCA_003509305.1 Desulfobulbaceae bacterium
GCGCGGTTTCGGCGGTGATGTTCACCCCCCGCGCCTTGGCCAGGCGAATCACCGCCAGCGACGCCTCGCAACTAACATGGCAGATGTGCAGCCTGGCTCCGGTCAGCTCGGCCAGGGCGGCGTCGCGGTAAACCATAACACTTTCCGCCGCCGCCGGGATACCGCGCAGACCAAGCCTGGTTGAAACCAGGCCCTCATGCATACAGCCGGTGTGCGACAGGCTGATATCTTCGGCATGTGACATCAGCGGCAGGCCGTGACTATCGGCGTATTCCAGCGCCCGGCGCATCAACTGGCTGTCGGTGACCGGACGACCATCGTCGGTGACGGCGACAATGCCGGCTTCCTTCATCTCGGCATATTCAGCCAGGTTTTTGCCCTCACTGCCGAGGCTCGCCGCCCCGACCGGATAGACGCGAACCGGGCAGCCGGTGGCCTTATCTAAAATGGCGCGCGTCACCGCCGCGTTATCGTTGACCGGCTGCGTGTTCGGCATACAGGCGATGGCCGTGAAGCCACCCGCCTCCGCCGCCTTTGTCCCGGAAGCGATGGTCTCCTTATACTCCTGCCCCGGCTCGCGCAAATGAACATGCAAGTCGATAAGGCCAGGCACCAGCCATCTCCCTTGGCAATCGATTATGGTGGCATCCGTCGGAATATCACCGGCAACAGCGGCGATTTTACCATCCGCCATCCACAGATCACCACACTCGTCGCGGCCATTCGCGGGGTCGATGATGCGGCCATTTTGCAGCACCGTCAGCTCCATCCCTGTCCTCCCTGAGCACCAGCCACCAGGTAGAGCAGGGCCATGCGCACGGCGACACCGTTGGTCACCTGATCAAGAATCACCGAGCGCGGGCCATCGGCGACATCCGCATTCATCTCGACGCCGCGATTGACCGGGCCGGGGTGCATAACAATGGCGTCTTGCCTGGATTTTTCAAGCAGCGTGCGGCTGATGCCATAGCATTTGGCATATTCACGCGAACTCGGGATCAGAGGATCACTCATGCGCTCGCGCTGGATGCGCAGGGCCATGACGACATCGGCATCTTCGACCGCCTCATCCATCGTTGGGCAGACCAGNNACCGCCCCTAACATTTCCACACCAAAAGGGATAAAAGTCTTCGGCCCAGCCAAAAAGACCTTAGCCCCAAGTTTTGAGAAACCACGGATGTTCGAGCCCGCGACACGGCTGTGGGCGATGTCGCCGATGATGGCGATCTTCAGTCCGGCCAGATCACCCTTACGCTCCATGATTGTCATAATGTCCAAAAGGCTCTGGCTCGGATGCTCGTGCGCCCCATCACCGGCGTTAATCACCGAGGCGCCGACATGTTTGGCCAGAAGCTGCGGCGCCCCGGCGCTGGCGTGCCTGAGAATCAGTACGTCCGGATTCATGGCCATAAGATTTTTCGCCGTGTCGGCGAGCGTCTCTCCTTTTGTGGCCGAGCTGGTGGCGGCGGCGATATTGAAGGTATCGGCGCTCATACGCTTGGCGGCGATTTCAAAGGACAAACGGGTACGGGTCGAAGGCTCGAAGAAGATGTTGACCACCGTTTTGCCGCGCAGGGCGGGCACCTTTTTGATCGGGCGGCTGGAAATTTCTTTGAGGGAGCGGGCGGTGGCGATGATGTGCAGAATGTCTTCAGGCGAAAACTGCTCCATGCCGAAAATATGGCGGTGGCGGAAAGCGTATTCAGCAGACACGAAAACAACCCCCGCTTGATTCAGTGAATAAGATCGCCGATCCGGCTCCAGCGAATGGAAGAAAAACGTTCGGGTGACAACAGATTTTTATCGATATTCCACGACCAGTAGAGGATGAAGGCCTTGCCAAGTACATTCTTGTCTGGCACGAAACCCCAGAAACGGCTGTCGTAGCTGTTGTCGCGGTTATCGCCCATGACAAAAAGATGACCTGGCGGCACTGTCACCGGGCCAAACTCGTCACGCCGACCACGCGTGATGTCGGGCGTCATGCCGTCGGTGAAATGGGCGTGCGGATCGGCAACTTTTTCGCCGTTGATATAGACCACCTTATCGCGGATTTCCACCGTATCGCCGGGCAGGCCAATTACCCGTTTGATGTAATCGGTGTCCGGGCTTGGCGGAAAGCGGAAGACAACGACATCGTCGCGTTTTGGCTCACTGACCGGGATCAGCAGCGTGCCGGTGAAGGGCAGACGGATGCCGTAAATGAAACGGTTGACCAAAAGATGATCGCCAATTTGCAAGGTTGGCAGCATCGAACCTGAGGGGATTTTAAAAGCCTGGACGACAAAAGCGCGGATGAACAGGGCGATAATGACAGCAATAACAAGCGCCTCGGCTAACTCCCGAAACTTTATCCACCAATCCGCCGGCGCCTGCTTTGGTTTTCCCGCCGTCTCTTCCCCAGTCTTCATCGCTTTCCGCCTTAAAGTTCGATTTAGTCAGCCAGCACCATCGGTTGAGCCTACCGCATCGGGCTGGCAATTACAAGAACGACGGTTTTCAGGCGCCAGAGAATAGAAAGAAACGAAAATTATTCCACACCCTCTTTCCTCTGTTTTCCGCTCCCTGTCATTTGGACGCTGGCGTGATATCACCCTCTTCGATCAAACCGCCGCCGAGAGCCTTGTACAAATTGACCTGATTCCCCATCTGGGCCAGGCGCAGACTGACCAGATTCTGCCGCGCCGAGAATAGGGTGCGCTGAGCGTCGAGCAGAGTCAAATAGTTATCCAGGCCTTGCTGGTAACGTTCCATGGCCAACTGATAGTATTGGCGGGCGGCCTCAATGATCTTGTTCTGGGCATCAGCCTGCAGACGGTATGAGTCGCGGGCAACCAGCGCGTCGTTCACCTCGCGGAAAGCGCTCTGGATAGCCTTTTCATAGGCGGCGACCATACTATCGCGGCGCAGCTTGGCCACATCCAGTTGCGCCGACAGATAACCAGCGGTGAAAATTGGCAGGTTGATCGAGGGTGAAAACATCCAGACGCCGCTATTATTATTAAATAGGCCAGACAACTCATTGCTGGTATAACCGGCGTTGGCGGTCAGACTGATACTGGGAAAGAAGGCGGCCCTGGCCGCGCCGATTGAGGCATAAGCGCCACGCAACTGATGCTCGGCGGCGACGATGTCAGGCCGGTTCAGAAGTATCTCCGACGACAGGTCAGGGGTTTCATCCGGGAACAGCCCATGATCTTTCAGGAGGCTTTCCGGCAACGGCGGCAGCGGCGCACCAACCAAAAGAGCCAGGGCATTGATATCCTGAGCCACCATCCGTTCAGCCGCGGCCAGATTGGCGCGGGCGGTCTCACGCACCGTCCTCGACTGCACCAGCACCAGCCGTGAGTCGATGCCCTCGCGCTCGCGCAGCTCGGTCAGGGCCGTGAATTTGTCTTCCTGAGCCAGCGTGTCACGGCTAATCATCAGTTGTTCGCGGTCGGCAAGAAGCGTCAGGTAAGCCCGCGCCACTTCGGCAACCAAACTGATGCGCACGGAACGCTCATTTTCGGCCATGGCCATATACTGCTGCCAGGCGTCTTTTTTCTGGTCACCCAAACGGTTGAAGAAATCAAGCTCAAAGGCCGTCACTCCGACCGAAACGGAATAGCCCTCGGAATCGGCATACTGGCCGCCGGAATAGGCCCGTTGCTTGGTTCCGGCGCCTCCAGCCGCCACCGTCGGCCATTGGGCCGAGCGGGCGATGCGGTACTGTGCCTGATAGCTTTTGACCGAGATCGCCGTCTGCCGCAAGTCGCGGTTGTTTGCAAGAGCCATGCTGATGAGCTGCTGCAAGACGGGATCGTTGAAATAGCTCCGCCACGGCAACTGGGCAATGTTCTGGACATTCTGCGTATTAGCGGCACCGTTCTCGCTCCCGGAGAAGACGGATGGCACCGGCATTTCCGGGCGCTGATAACGTGGAGCCAGCGAACAGCCGGCCACCAGAGCGCAGGCCACAAGTGATACCCCGGCCATGGTTTTTGGTAACAATTTCATATGGTCGAATCTCCTGTGCCTTCCCCATCCGGGTTGGCCGGCTTGGTTTTGAATATCTTCAGAATGAAAACAAAAAAGAGCGGAATAAAAAAGATGGCGAGAATAGTCGCCGACAACATGCCGCCAAAAACACCGGTGCCGATGGCGTGGCGGCTGTTGGCCCCAGCGCCGGTCGAAACCGCCAGCGGCAAAACGCCGAACATGAAGGCCAGAGAGGTCATGAGAATCGGCCTGAGACGCTGATGAGCGGCGCGCACCGCCGAGTCGATCAGGCCACGCCCCTTGTCGTAGCGGCGCTTGGCGAACTCGACGATCAGAATGGCGTTCTTCGCCGACAGGCCGATGGTGGTGAGCAGACCGACCTTGAAATAGACGTCATTATACATGCCGCGCGAATGCACGGCGATCAGGGCGCCGAGGATACCAATCGGCACCGCCAGCATGACCGAAAAGGGCACCGACCAGCTTTCGTACAAAGCGGCCAGGCAGAGGAAAACCACCAGCGCCGAAACGACATATAATATATGTTCGGCGGCGCCAGCCTGCACCTCTTGGTATGAGACTGCCGTCCATTCAAAACCAATGCCCGGCGGCAGTTTGCCGATCAGCTCGGCGATGGCGGCCATACCGTCACCGCTGGAGAGACCAGGCGCGGCCTGTCCCTGGATTTCCACAGCCGGATTGCCGTTGTAGCGCTGCAAGAGCGGCGAACCGGTAATCCAGTGGCCACCGGCGAAGGTGGAGAATGGCACCATCTCGCCCTGGTTGTTGCGCACATACCACTGTTTGATGTCATCGTCACTCATGCGGAACGGCGCGTCCGCCTGAATATTGACCTGCTTAACGCGGCCTTGATTGATGAAATCATTCACATAAAGACCACCCCAGGCGATGCCGAGGGTATTGTTGATCGAGGAGACGGGGACGCCCAAGGCCATGGCCTTCTCGTAGTCAATATCAATGTAGTATTGCGGCGTGTCGTCCATGCCGTTAGGCCGGACGCCGACCAGCCGCTTGTCTTCGGAAGCTATGTAGAGGAGTTGGTTGCGGGCGGCCATCAATTGCTCGTGACCAAGGTTGGCACGGTCCTGCAGGAAAAGGTCAAAACCGGTGGCAATGCCCAGTTGCGGCATCGCCGGCACGTTGAAGGCATAGAGCATCCCTTCTTTGATCTGAGAAAAATAACCATTGGTGCGCGCTACAATCGCGTCCACCGATTGTTCCGGACGCTTACGCACACTCCAGTCTTTCAGGTTGATAAACATCATGCCCATATTGGGGCCGCGTCCGGCGAAGCTGAAGCCGGAGCCAGCAAATACAGCCTCGACGTTTTCTTTTTCCCCCTCAAGCAAATAATTGGTGGCCTGCCTGAGCACCGCCTGGGTCCGTTGCAGGGAAGCGCCACTGGGCAATTGCACCATCGCCATCATGACGCCCTGATCCTCGCTCGGCAGAAAAGAAGTCGGCAATTTGATGAAAAAGTACACCATGCCGACAACTAAAAGCAGATAAATGAGCATGAAACGTCCGCCGCGCGCCAGCACATAATGCACGGCCCCACGATAGCCATCGGCACTCTTTTCAAAGGAGCGGTTAAACCAACCGAAAAATCCTTTTTTGTCCTCGTGCGTGCCTTTTTCAATCGGCTTAAGGATGGTGGCGCACAGGGCCGGAGTCAGAATCAGGGCAACGATGACCGATAACAGCATCGCCGAAACAATGGTCAAAGAAAACTGCCGGTAAATTTCGCCGGTGGCACCGCCGGTAAAAGCCATGGGCACGAAAACCGCCGACAAGACCAGGGCGACGCCAACCAGGGCGCTGGTGATCTGATCCATGGATTTTCGCGTCGCTTCCACTGGCGGCAGTCCCTCTTCTCGCATGATGCGCTCGACATTTTCAACCACGACGATGGCGTCATCGACCAAGAGGCCAATCGCCAGCACCAGGCCGAACATGGTCAGAGTATTGATCGAGAAACCGGCCACCGACATGATGCCGAAGGTGCCAAGCAAAACCACCGGCACGGCGATGGTCGGAATCAGCGTCGCCCGGAAGTTCTGCAAGAACAGATACATGACCAAAAAGACGAGGGCGATCGCCTCACCCAGGGTCCAGACCACCTCTTCAATCGATATCTTGATGAATTTAGTGGTGTCGTAAGGATACAACGCCTTGATACCGTGGGGGAAATAGGGCGCCAATTCCTCCACTTTGGCTTTGACAGCGTTGGCGGTGGCGAGCGCGTTGGCGCCGGTGGCCAGCATAATGGCCATACCACCGGAGGGCTGATTATTGTAGGTGCCGGCGCCTTCATAATTTTCGGCGCCGATGACAATGCGGGCGACATCTTTCAGGCGCACGCGGCTGCCGTCGGCGTTAACGCGCAGGATGATATTTTCAAACTGCTCCGGCGTGCTCAGCATGGTTTGCGACATCATCGAAAAGCTGATTTCCTGGCCGGGAACCGCCGGGTTGCCGCCTAAATTGCCAACGGCCACCTGATTGTTCTGATCGCTGACCGCCGCCACCACGTCATCGACGGTGAGATTCAAGCCGGTCAGTTTTACCGGATTGAGCCACACCCGCATCGAATACTGGGCGCCGAATATCTGAACGCTGCCGACTCCCTTGACACGGCTGATCGGGTCGCGCAGGGTATTGACCAGATAGTCAGTAAGATCGGTGTTCTCGAGTTTGGGATCATCAGAGATCAAGCCGACCATCATGAGAAAGGTCGAGTTTGATTTGGCGACCTGCACACCCTGCTGCTGTACGGCATCGGGCAGAAGTTTCATCGCCTGCTGCAACTTATTCTGCACCTGCATCTGGGCAATATCGCCATTGGTGCCGGTATCGAAAGTCAGGGTGATGGCGACATCGCCGGTCGTGAAACTTTGCGAACTCATATACAGAAAATTATCGAGACCGGTCATATTCTGCTCGATAATCTGGACAACGCTGTTGGAAATGGTTTCCGCCGAGGCGCCCGGATAGCGGGTGGTGATGCGCACCGAGGGCGGCGCGATCTCCGGATACTGGGAAACCGGCAATTCAACAATCGCCAAAGCGCCCGCCAGCATGATGACGATGGCGATTACCCAGGCGAAAATCGGACGATCAATGAAAAATCTGGCCATGGTTTACTCCGTTTTCTCGCCCGTGCTGGCGGGCTTCGCGGCATTAGCCGGTTGGTCAACCGGAGTTTCAACGATTTTCGCCGGCGCTCCTGGCCTGATCTTCTGAAAACCGGCAAAAACCACCTTGTCGCCATCTTTCAGGCCGGTGGTCACGACCACCTTATTATTCCCCATATTTTGGCCAAGCACGACCGGGCGCGCCTCGACCAGGCCCTGTCCGTTAACGACCATCACCAGGGGATTGGCGCGGTTGTCGCGCTGAATGCACTGCTGCGGCACGGCAATGGCCGGAATTTCCCTGGCCGAGGTGAGATGGGCACGCAGGTACATGCCGGGCAAAAGAAAGTGCTCCGGGTTGGGGACGGTGGCGCGGATCGTTACCGAACTGGTGGACGGATCAACCGAGACATCGGAAAATTTGAGTGTGGCCTCATGATTATAAGGCGTGTTGTCTTCAAGGAAGACATTGACGCCCGAGCTTAAATCATTGCCATCAACGTTGCCAAAGGTCCTCTGCAAGTGCAAAAGCTCTATTGACGACTGAGTGACATCAACATAGAGCGGGTCAATCTGCTGGATCGTCGCCAGGGGGTTAGCCTGCTGCGCCGTCATCAAGCCGCCTTCCGATACCAGCGCGCTGCCAATCTTGCCAGAAATCGGCGCCTTCACTTTGGTGTAATCGAGATTGATTTTCGCGGTGTTAACCGCGGCCTTGGCGGCGGCGATGGCCGCCCGCGCCTGTTTCAGGGCGGCGTCAGCATTGACCCAGTCCTGCTGGCTGACCGCTTGAGTTTTCACGAGAACCTGATAACGGTCGGCCAGCAGTTTCGCTGAATAAGCCGTCGCTTCGGCCTGTGCCAATGAAGCCTGGGCGCTGGCCAAGGCCGCCTCGTAGAGGGCCGGATCGATCTGATACAGCACCTGCCCGGCCTTTACCAGCGCCCCTTCCTCGAACAAACGCTTCTGCAGGATGCCGTTAACCTGCGGCCTGACTTCGGCAACGCGGTAGGCGGCGGCCCGGCCCGGCAGATCCATGGTCAGCCGGGTCGGCGTCGAAGTGGCGACATGGACGTTGACTTCCGGCGGCATATTGGCGCCACCGGCG
>DOMU01000126.1 GCA_003509305.1 Desulfobulbaceae bacterium
TCAACGTTTCCCCGCGATGCCCTGGCATGAATTTTGCTTCATTGCATTTACCTTGTTGTATATTCCGGTGTGAGCATATGCCTCAGGTTTGGACAAACCCTTACCGCGGATACGTCACATCATCTTAGCTTTTATTCAAAACAGAATGACTTGGCTCCTCAAACCGATGCAAAATTTACGGAGATTNNTATGGCAAGCGATCAAGACTCCTTTGAGTTGATGCTGTCAACGATCCAGGATTTTATCTCGCAACGCCTGGTGCCAGCCGAGAATATCATCGAAGAAAACGACGAGGTCCCGGCTGACATCATCGAAGAGATGAAAACGATGGGCCTCTTTGGCCTGTCGATCCCCGAGGAATACGGCGGCATCGGCCTGTCGATGGCGCAGGAATGCGAGGTGGCGTTTAAGTTCGGCCAGACCGCTTTGGCCTTCCGATCGGTATTTGGCACCAACGTCGGTATCGGTTCGCAGGGCATCCTGATGGATGGCACCGAAGAGCAGAAATGCGAAATCCTGCCGCGCGTGGCAAGCGGCGAGCTGATCATGTCGTTTGCCTTGACCGAGCCGGATGCCGGTTCTGACGCGGCCGCGCTGAAAATGCGCGCCGAGCTTGATAATGATCACTATGTGCTCAACGGCACCAAGCGATTCATCACCAACGCGACACGGGCCGGAGCTTTCACGCTGATGGCACGTACCGGTGGCCCAGGCGCGGGCGGCATCACGGCCTTTATCGTGCCCGCCAGCACTCCCGGCCTCTCTCTCGGCAAAGCGGACAAGAAAATGGGCCAGCGTGGCACCAAGACCTGCGACGTCTTTCTCGACAACGCCCGCGTACCGGCGGCCAGCATCATCGGCGGCGTGCCAGGCATGGGGTTCAAAACCGCGATGAAGGTGCTCGACCGCGGTCGTCTGCACGTCTCGGCGCTGGCCTGTGGCGTAGCTCAGCGGGTCTTGAACGAATCGGTGGCTTATGCGCGTGAGCGCAGGCAGTTCGGCCAACGTATCGGCGATTTTCAGTTGATACAGGCGATGCTGGCCGACAGCCAGGCTGAACTCTATGCCGGCTGGTCGATGGTACAGGACTGCGCGCGCCGTTATGACGCCAAGCCGGCGGGCAAAACCAATCCGGATGTGAGTATGCGCGCCTCCTGTGCCAAGATGTTCTGCACCGAGATGGTGGGCCGTGTGGCCGACCGTGGCGTACAGGTACACGGTGGCTCAGGCTACATGAACGAAACAAAGGTTGAACGCTTTTACCGTGACGTGCGTCTGCTGCGCCTCTACGAGGGCACGACGCAGATCCAGCAGATTATCATTGGGCGCGCGCTGCTCCGTGAGTAACCGGCAATTTTGCTATCCGCGAGCGTTTTCACAAAACCATCCGGCATGAAAATCCGAGTACATTCTCGTTAATTAAAACTTATATATGGAGTCATATCATTATGTTGATGACAGGGGAACAGTACATCGAGAGTCTCAGGAAATTAAAGACACGAGTCTATATGTTTGGAGAGAAAATCGACAATTGGGTAGACCATCCGATGATCAGGCCATCGATAAATTGCCTTGCGATGACCTACGAGCTGGCACACGACTCACAGTATAAAGACCTTATGACGGCGGAATCGAGCCTCATCGGAGGAAAAGTAAATAGATTCACACACTTACATCAAAACTCCGAAGATCTGGTAAAAAAAGTCAAAATGCAGCGGCTGCTTGGACAAAAAACCGCATCATGCTTTCAAAGATGCGTGGGTCTGGACGCTTTTAACGCGGTTTACTCAACCACTTTTGAAGTTGATAAAAAATACGGTACGCACTACCACGAAAACTTTGTTGAATATTTAAAGTACATCCAGGAAAACGACCTGACCGTTGACGGCGCGATGACCGACGCGAAAGGCGACAGGAGCCTGTCGCCGTCACAGCAGGCGGATCCTGATTTATTCGTGCATATAGTGGAACGAAAGCCTGACGGTATAGTCGTGAAAGGGATGAAATGCCATCAGACAGGCTCGATCAATTCCCATGAACATTTGGTCATGCCGACAATAGCGATGGCGGAGGCGGACAAGGATTACGCAGTCTCATTTTCATGCCCTTCGGATGCCGATGGCTTATTCATAATATACGGCAGACAGTCATGCGATACGAGGAAGCTTGAGGAGGGCGCGGATGTCGACCTCGGCAACAAACAGTTCGGCGGACAGGAAGCGGTGGTCGTCTTTGACAACGTATTTATACCGAACAAAAATATTTATCTCTGCGGCGAGGTTGAATTCGCCGGGATGCTCGTCGAAAGGTTTGCCGGCTACCACAGACAATCATACGGCGGCTGCAAAGTTGGTGTGGGTGACGTCATTATAGGCGCGGCGGCGCTCGCGACCGACTACAATGGTACGGGCAAAGCGTCGCATATCAAGGATAAACTTATAGAAATGACGCATTTGAATGAGACGCTGTATTGCTGTGGGATCGCCTGCTCGGCGGCGGGTTATCCTACAAAGGCGGGCAATTATCAGGTCGACCTGCTGCTCGCCAACGTCTGCAAACAAAATGTGACGAGGTTCCCGTACGAGATCGTAAGACTTGCCGAAGATATCGCTGGCGGGCTTATGGTCACGATGCCGTCGGAAAAAGATTTTAAATCCGACCTTAAGGTAGGGAAAAATGGCGAAAGTATAGGGGATATATGCAATAAGTATTTCGTCGGCGCGCCAGTTTGCACAACTGAAGAGAGGATGAGGGTGCTCAGATTCCTTGAGAATATATGCCTCGGGTCTTCGGCGGTCGGATACAGAACGGAATCAATGCACGGCGCTGGATCGCCGCAGGCGCAAAGGATCATGATCGCCCGTCAGGGGAATATCGAGGGCAAAAAGAAATTGGCAAAGGATATTGCCGGAATAAAAAACAGGGACTGACCAAGACAACCAGCGCAATATACATATTGGTATGCGCTGACCGCTGGCATCGACGTTTCCCATCGTCCGACCCGTTAAATAGGCATAGTTTCAATTTTTGAAACTATGCACCGGTGCCGGCATTCTTCCACCCCAGGCGATGAAACGGCTTGATCGGCCGGCATTGCGCACTTCCATGACTGGACTGGCGCCGAACAGGCCGCCGAAACTGACCATCTCACCGGCTTCTTTGCCGGGCACCGGGATCAGGCGGGCGGCCANNAGGTGGTCTTGTGGTTCATCACACCGAGGGCCATTTCGTCAGCGATGAGCGCCGAGATGGTATCGGCATCGACCGAGCCGGGGATGGCCACCATGTCGAGGCCGACCGAGCAGACGCAGGTCATCGCCTCGAGTTTTTCCAGGCACAGGGCGCCTTCGCCGACCGCCGCAGCC
>DOMU01000234.1:0-1017 GCA_003509305.1 Desulfobulbaceae bacterium
CTTGCCTCATCCGGCAACGATTTCCAGCCGCGCCGGGCGTTCCCCACGTTGACCAGCGGTCAGCAGGCTGCGCATGGCGCGGGCGGTGCGGCCCTGTTTGCCGATCATTTTTCCCAAATCGTCCTGGGCAACTGACAGGGTAATGACCGCGCCCTCATCGCTGTCCGCCGCTTCGACCCGCACCTGTTCCGGCTGGTCGGCCAGCGCCTGGGCGATAAAACGCACGAACTCGGTCATGCCGTCAGACCGCGGCCTTGTTGCGGCGCAGGAGGCTGGCCAGNNGCCACCGTATCGGTAGGCAAAGCTCCTTTTTTCAGCCATTCTTCGATCTTTTCACTTTTCAGCGTCACCGCCGCCGGATTCTGGCAGGGATCATAGGTACCGACAATATCGAGAAATTTGCCATCGCGCGGTGATTCGCTGTTGGCAACGATAATGCGATAAAAAGGTTTCTTCTTCCTGCCCAAACGAGTTAAACGGATACGAACTGCCATGATTGAAAACACTCCTTTTTTTTGTTGTATAGCGCCGCAGGTAGGCCAGCGGTTATCGTCTCAAACCTTTCGGCAACTTACGACGTTTTTGCCCAGCGAGAACACCGGGCTTGCCGCGCAGTTTCCGCATCATTTTCAGCATTTCCGCATAACTTTTCAGCACGCGGTTCACTTCCATCAGGCTGGTGCCGGAACCGCCGGCGATCCGTTGCCGGCGGCTCTGGTTGATAATGGTGTGGTTGCGGCGCTCCTTTCTCGTCATCGAACGGATAATCGCTTCGGTCTTGACCAATTCCCGTTCGTCGGGCCGCGGCGCGTCTTTTATTTGTTTCAGCTTGTTGATCCCCGGAATCATGTTGATGATCTGCTCAAGCGATCCCATCTTTTTGATCTGCTGAATCTGATCAAGGAAATCCTCCAGCGTGAACTCGTCGTGTTTCAGCTTGCGCGCCAGTTCGTCAGCCTGTTTTTTATCGACGACCGCTTCGGCGCGTTCGATCAGCGTCAGCACATCACCCATGCC
>DOMU01000234.1:1039-5590 GCA_003509305.1 Desulfobulbaceae bacterium
GACGAATTTGATCGGTTTGCCGGTAACGGTTTTGATCGACAGGGCGGCGCCGCCGCGGGCGTCACCTTCCATTTTGGTGAGAATGACGCCGGTAATATCGAGTTCGCGGTTGAAGGTGTCGGCCACCGTCACCGCGTCCTGGCCAGTCATGGCGTCGGCGACAAAGAGAATCTCGGACAGCGGCACCGCCGCCTTGATGTCAGACAACTCGCGCATCAAGGCTTCATCGACGTGCAAACGACCGGCGGTGTCGATGAGGATAGTGTCGAGGCCTTTTTCCTGGGCGCTGGTCATGGCCTGGTGACAGATATCCACCGGTTTCATTGCCGTGTCGGCGGGATACACCGGCACGCCCAGCCGTTCGCCTAAAACCGTCAACTGCTCAATAGCCGCCGGGCGGTAGACGTCGGCGGGCACCAGATAGGGATGGCGGCCTTTTTCTTTCAGCAAGCGGGCCAATTTGCCACAGGTGGTGGTCTTGCCAGAACCCTGCAAACCAGCCACCATAATCACCACCGGCTGACGGCCATCCAGCCGCAGCGGCTCGGTGACACCACCCAAAAGCCGGACCAATTCGTCATTGACGATTTTTACGACCTGCTGCCCTGGCGTCAGGCTTTTCTGTACCTCGGTGTCAACCGCTTTTTCGCTGACCGTGGCGATAAATTCCCGGACAATCGGCAGGCTGACATCGGCTTCCAAAAGAGCGATACGCACCTCCCGCATCGCTTCCTGGATATTTTCTTCGGTCAGGATGCCCTGGCCGCGCAATTTCTTGAAGGCCGATTCCAGCCGGTCGGTCAAATTTTCGAACATAGTCGCCGGATTGTTGCCACTTCGGATTATTTAAAGACAGATGAATGGGACGGCGTGAAAAAAAATTCAAGGGTCAAGCTTTCTACAGTCTGACGATTTTTTTGTCAAGTACGATTGCGAGCCACCAGTGTTGAGGCGCCATAAACGAGATATTTCCGTATTGACAATAAGAATGATTATCATTAAGTAGTCGCATCAGCTTTGAGTTTACCGCAAAGCCAAAGCCCGTCTTTGTAAAAACATGAATAAATAAAGGGAGGAAGAGATGCAGAAGTGGGAATGTCCATGCGGTTACATCTATGACCCGGCGGAAGGCGACTACGAGCATGGCGTCGAGCCGGGTGCAGCCTGGGAAGACCTGCCAGACGATTGGGTGTGCCCGAAATGCGGCGCTTTGAAAGAAGATTTCTGGAAGGCGTGAAAAAAACTTGTATCAACCCAAACCGAGGTGACGGAAATGAAAATCAGTGTCAATGGCAGTGTGGTCGAAGTAAGCCCGGAAAACGCCCAGGAGGCCGCCGATCTTAACAAATTGTGGAAGGTTGTGATCGATTGCTACGGTAACAACAAAAAAATTGAGCCAATGGGTCAGTACATCCCCGGTGTGGACAAACTCGCCCGTTTTCACATCGAAGGCATCGCCGGCGGCAAGACCACCTATTCCGAGTACCATAATGCGCCAAAGGACGGCACCTACTATTGCCAAACCTGTAACAAGTATGTCAAAGTCAAGGCTGGCAATCCAATCCCGCTTTGCTGTGGCCGCGAGATGGAATTAATGGATTGATCGCCCTTGCGGTCCCATTCGTTGACTCGCGAAACCGCAACGGGAAACCGTTGCGGTTTTTTTTGTGTTTGTGACCGTGTGGTTATTTTTCCATGATGTTAACTATCTTTTTATGTGGCAATAAATGGAGTTTCTTATGGAAAAGTTCTTTTACCCCGAATCCGTCGTCATCATTGGCTTATCCAACCGGGAAAGTAATAACGCTCGCCTGATTCTGGCCAATCTCATCCGCTGGGGTTTTCACGGACGGATCTTCGGTGTCAACCCAACCGCCAAGGACAAGCAGGTTAACGGTATTAAAATGTTTAAATATATCGCCGACCTGCCTGAGATACCAGATCTGGCGGTGGCGATGCTGCCAGCCCGCTTCATCCCGGGTATGGTTAAAGATTGCGGTGAATTCGGCATCCGCCGCATGGCGATTCCGGCTGGAGGTTTCAATGAAGCCGGCGATAGTGGGCAGCAACTGGCCGATGAGTTGCTGCAAAACGCCCACCGCTATGGCGTGCGCCTGGTCGGCCCCAATTGCCTGACTATCGCGAATACCGCCAACGGTCTGTGTTTGCCCTTTCCACCGCTCTACCCGCAGCCGAAGGGTGGTTTGTCGATCATCACGCAAAGCGGTGGTGTCGGCATGATGCTGTTCAATTTCCTGCGCGATGAAAACCTCGGTCTGGCCAAGTTTGCCAGCATTGGGAACAAGCTCGATCTCGACGAGGTGGATTTCCTCGATTATTTTGCCAAGGATCGGGACACGAAAGTAATCTGCCTGTATGTCGAAAGCATCTCGAACGGTCAGGCTTTGGTCGAGGCGGCGTCCCGCTGCGACAAACCGATCCTCATGTATAAGTCGAATACTACCGAGGCCGGTGGCAAAACGGCGCTCAGTCATACGGCGGCAATCAGCAACGACGAGGATGTCATCAACTGCGCCATGGAGCGGGCCGGTGTCATCCGCATCAGCAATTTCCATGATTTCATTTCGCTGGCCAAAGTTTTTTCCCTGCCGCCGATGAAGGGCAAACGGATTCTGGTGATGAGTCCCGCCGGGGGTTTTTCAGTTATTATGGCCGACCTTTGCGAGAAAGCCGGTTTTGAATTCGCCAACATGAGCAAAGGTTTTTACGAGGAAATTTCCCATTTCTCCAACGCCGGCATCATCAACGCCTCGAATCCGCTCGACATGGGAGATATCTACAACCCCAAATGGACGGCGGAAATCTTTCATTCCGGTATGCATGACGACAACGTCGATGGCGCCATCTTCCTCAATCAGTGGCCGAAGATGCCAGCCGGTGACGATGTCTTTTCTGGTATGTTCCACACCGATGTTTCCCACGAGGCCATCGGCGTTATACGCTCGTCGGGGAAACCTTTGGGAATTTGCCTGATCGGGCCATCGAATCTGATCACGAGAATCAAAAACAACCTGAGTATTCCGATTTTCGACCGCCCGGAAGAGATAATCAGCGGCCTGAAAATCCAGCAGGAATTTTACGCGAAAAAACGCTCCGGCCATTTCCCGCCCTCACGCCCGGCTGACCTGGCACATGGCGAAGCGGCGCGCTGGCTTGATGCCCATCACGGGGTGGTTGGTGAAGAATGCGGGGAACTGCTGCGCCTGTACGGCATCGGCACACCGATAACGAAAGTGGCGGCGACGGCGGCGGAAGCAGTGGCGGCGGCACGGGAAATCGGCTATCCGGTGGTTATGAAAGTGATCTCGCCTGACGCTGTGCACAAGTCGGAAGCGGGCGGTGTGCTGGCCGGTCTGAAAGATGACGAGGCAGTGGCGGCGGCCTTTGCCACCATCCGGGAAAATCTTTTCGTCTATAAAAAGAATGCGGATTTTCAGGGCGTTCGTGTCGTACCCATGGCCGGGCCGGGCCATGACATGTTCGTTGGCGGACTGCTGGACAACTCGTTCGGCCCGGTGGTTGTTTTTGGTTATGGCGGTATCTATATCGAAGTGTTCAACGACACTGAACGGGCGCTGTGCCCAACCAGCCACGACGAGATAATGGAGAAACTGACGCGGCTGAAATGCCATGCCATTCTCAAAGGCAGCCGCGGTCAAGGCGAAAGCGACATCGCCGCCTTTACCGATACTATCATCCGCGTTGCCTGCCTCATGGCCGATTTCCCACGGATCAAAGAACTCGACCTCAACCCGATACGCGTTTTCACGGCTGGTTCCGGGGCGCTGGCCCTCGATGCCCGCATGAAAATCGATTGATTGTTAACAACTTATCGCCTGCACATGATGCTGAAATCAACATGATACGCCAAGAATGCGCCAAACCTTTTGCCGTCCGCGGACGGTTGATCGGCGGCAAACGGCCTTTGATCTGTCTGCCGCTGGTGGCAGCGACGGAACATAAATTATGCGAGGTGGCGAGGAAATGCCTGGCCTTGGCGCCGGATATGCTCGAATGGCGCGTCGACTTCTTCGCCGCTGCCGATGACATTCAGGCGGTAGCGCTGGCACTGGCCGCTTTACGCCGTGAACTTGGCGATGTGCCGCTGATTTTCACCTGCCGCGACGCGACCGAGGGTGGTGAGCGACGACTTGACTCCGCCTATCGCTTCCGTCTGTTGATGATGGCCCTGACTTC
Source organism: Desulfobulbaceae bacterium (assembly GCA_003509305.1). GTDB lineage: Bacteria > Desulfobacterota > Desulfobulbia > Desulfobulbales > Desulfocapsaceae > UBA8130. Next base: position 5,258 of record DOMU01000234.1, read on the forward strand.
CGGTCAGTGCGACCTGATTGATGCCGAGTTAGCCATGGGCGAACAAACGATAGCGGCATTACAGTCGGTTGCCGCCGCCACCGGCGCCGGGCTGCTCCTGTCCTTTCACGACTTTACCACCACGCCTGATGAAGCGGCGATTTTCGCCAAGCTGCGGCAAGCGCGAGATTACGGCGCAAATGTCGCCAAGGTGGCGGTGACGCCGAAGAAGGCCGAAGACCTGTTGGCGCTCTTTGCCGCCACCTGCCGGGCACGGCGTGAGCTTGACCTGCCGCTCGTCACCATCGCCATGGGACGCGACGGACGCCTGTCCCGCATCGCCGGTGGCCTGTT
>DOMU01000023.1 GCA_003509305.1 Desulfobulbaceae bacterium
CGCCGCTGAGGCCGTGCCGGTGCCGCCGGAAACCTGCAATGCGGAGACCAACGCGGCGCCAATGCCAGCCGTCGATGTGGTCGGCAAGTTGACGGCCATGGCCGCCGCTAATCCGCAGAAACTGAATTGGCAGACGTCGATTGTTGACCTGTTGAAGCTCTTGGCGCTCGACAGCGGCCTCGACGCCCGCAAGAAATTGGCCACCGAACTCGGCTGCCCCGCCGACAAGATGGGCGACTCAGCGCAGATGAATATCTGGCTGCACAAAACCGTTTTGGCGAAACTGGCGGCCAACGGCGGCAACATCCCGAAAGAACTGCTGTAAATTCACGATGGCCATGGGGGAGGGATGCTCCATCCTCCCCCATGGCGTGAAACAAGGCGTTTCAATGCCCGATAAGAGGGCCGCGGCCCGCATCAAAATCAACAGGCTGCCCGCATAGAAGATTATGTCCACGCGCACCTGAATTGCGACAATTGCTTCTGTTCACAAAAACAACATGAAATGATATAACCTGTCTGAAAGCATACCCCATGGTAAACGAACGGCTCGTCGCTTGTAGAGGACGCCGCCCGCCCTAAAAACCGGAGGACAGGGCATGGAAAAGAACGACAAAAAGAAACAGGAAGACAGGAAAGGAAAAGAGAAAAAAGAAAAAACGGCCCAAACCGCCGATATCAAACTCTATGAGGGGACAGCCGCGCGTTTTCTGAAAGAAAAAAAGAAGGACGGGAATGTTGCCGTCTGGGTGCCGAAAAAGACCTTGTCCTACGAGCTGGAGTTGAAAAAACTCCAGGTGGAGCTGACGAAGCTCCAGCAGGACATGAAGAAAAAAGGGACCCGTATCCTGGCCATCTTCGAGGGGCGCGACGCCGCTGGCAAAGGTGGTACCATCAGCCGGATTACCGCTTTCCTCAATCCGCGCAATGCCCGTATTGTCGCCTTGACGGCGCCGAGCGACAGAGAAGCGACCCAATGGTATTTCCAGCGCTATGTGCCGCACTTGCCCGCGGCCGGCGAATTGGTGCTCTTTGACCGCTCCTGGTACAACCGGGCCATGGTTGAGCCGGTCATGGGCTTCTGCACCGAAGAGCAGCACAAGCGTTTTCTCGAAGATGTGCCACACTTTGAAGAGATGCTGGTCAAGGATGGCATCCATCTCTTCAAATTTTATTTTTCCGTGTCCAGGAAAGAACAGGCCCGGCGCTTCGAGGCCCGCAAGACCGATATCCTCAAACAGTACAAACTTTCTCCGGTGGATAATCTGGCCCAGAAATACTGGGATCAGTATACGGTCAAGAAATTCGAGATGCTGAATGAGTCCAACCGCGCCACGACCCCCTGGACCGTCATCCGCTCCGACAACAAAAAAATGGCCCGGATCAACTGCATTAAATTTTTGTTATCATGTTTGGATTATGACAAAAAGATCGATGACGAGGAATTGATACCTGATCCGGATATCGTCATTGCCGGCAGCGATGAGATCAAACACATGGAAAAAAATCTCCTCGATCCAAAGCGTCTGCCCGGCTGAACGGACCGGGACAAAACAGCGTGGGCGTTTTGCCCTGAGTGCCGTATAATGGGGCAATCCATCCGATGTACCCTATTTGCGAGGTGAACGATGAAAGAGTGGAAATGCGGGATCTGTGAATATATTCACGAAGGGCAAGAGCCGCCCGAAGAATGCCCGGTCTGCAAAGCGAAAAAAGAGAATTTCTCCGAAGTAAGCAAAGTGGCATCACAATGGCGTTGCACGGTTTGCGGCCACATTCACGAAGGCACGGAACCACCGAAGGATTGCCCGTTATGTAAAGCGCCACGGGAAAAATTCGAAGCCCTGCCGGGCGCGGCCAGCGAGACAGCAGGCAAACCGGCGGCGCCAACGGTTGAAAAGGAAGAAGCCGCTCAGACTGTGCCCGCGCCGTCGGAATCGGCCCATTCGATTGTGGCCTCCAGCCCGGGCAAACGCTGGCGCTGCCTGGTGTGCGGCCATGTCCATGTCGGTGAGACGCCGCCTGAAAAGTGTCCGGTCTGCAAAGCGCCGACCGCCCAGTTCGTCGAACTCGATGAAAAAGGCACGCCAATACATAAAGACGCCGCCGCGATGCCCATGGAAAAACCCGGTATCATCGCCCGTATCCTCCTGGCACTGCATGTGCATCCGGTTCTCGCCCATTTCCCATGCGGCATCATCCCGATGGCGGTGCTGTTCATTGCCGGCAGCATATTTCTGCGTTCCGGCACCTCCAATTTTATCAACTATGCTCCTTATCTTGATTACGCCACATTCTGCAGCCTGATTTTCATTCTGATCCCCTTGCTTTTAGTCTTCGCTTCCGGTTTTCTTGAATGGAAGAAACGCTACCATGGGGTGCGGACGGCACTGTTCGCCTGCAAAATATTTTGCAGCCTGTTGGCCACTATTTGCTTGGTAGCTTTACTTTTCTGGACCTGGTTTGATGGCAGCCAGGTGATGCTCGATGCCCGCTTCCGGTTGATTTATCTCATTATCGCGGTTGTTATGCTTTTAGCCGTGATTATAGCTGGGCATCTGGGCGGGCATCTGGTCTTCAAAAAACGCGAACGGTGAAAGCGGGTAGTCTTAACGGTCAGATGATTTGTTGTGTATTCTCTGGGGCGGCCTTGATGCCGCCCCATTTTTTGACGGTAGGATTATGGAATTTCTCCAGTTTGTGATTGATGTTTTTTTGCGTTTGGATGTTCACCTGGCGGATTTGATCCAAACCTACGGCCCGTGGATTTACGCCATCCTCTTCGCCGTCATCTTCTGTGAAACCGGTTTGGTGGTGACGCCGTTTCTGCCAGGGGATTCTTTGCTCTTCGTCGCCGGTGCCTCGGCGGCGATTGGTAAGATGGATTACCCAATTCTGCTTGGCGTTCTCGCCAGCGCCGCCCTGCTCGGCGACAGCACCAACTACTGCATTGGCCGTTTCGTCGGCGAAAAGCTGTTCGCCAACCCCGATTCAAAAATCTTCCGCCGCGACTACCTCGACCGCACCCACGCTTTCTACGAAAAACACGGCGGCAAAACCGTGACGCTGGCCCGCTTCGTGCCGATTGTCCGCACCTTCGCTCCTTTCGTGGCCGGGGTTGGTGTCATGCCCTACCCGCGTTTTCTTGCCTACAGCGTTTTGGGAACTGTCCTGTGGGTCGGTGGCATCACCACCCTCGGCTATCTGTTCGGCAACAACCACCTGGTGAAGGACAACCTTTCCGTCGTCCTGATCGCCATTGTCGTTCTGTCGTTTCTGCCAGCGGTTATCGAGTTGTTGCGCGGCAGGAAAAGCCAAGCCTGAAATGGCTTGAATCAATCCAGTCCATCCAGACTCCAGTTGCGCCGCAGCGCTTCAAGAGCCAGATGATTGGTCGTGTCGAGGTGGATCGGCGTCACCGAGACATAACCGTCGGAAACGGCGGCGACGTCGGTATCGCCTTCGCTTTCGACGCGAAAACGTCCGCCACCGATCCAGTAACGGGTTTCGCCCCAGGGGTCGCGGACTTCCTTGATCGGGTCTTCCCACAGCCGCCGGCCCTGACGGGTGAGACGAACGCCTTGGTACAGTCCGCCCGCCGGGAAATTGACGTTGACCAAGGTGTTGTCCGGCAGGCCGCCGCCGAGAATTTTCCCGGCCAGGGCGCGGACAACCGCCGCCGCCCGCTCGTACACCGGTGTTTCCCCGAACACCGCCATCGATACCGCCATGGCCGGAACCCCATACATGGTTGCCTCAATGGCCGCCGACACGGTGCCGGAATAGGAAATGTCGTCGCCAATGTTGGCGCCGCGATTGATACCAGAGACCAAGAGCGCTGGCTTTTCGGACAGAATCCGGGCAAGGCCGATGATGACGCAATCGGTTGGGGTACCATCGACGGCGAAACGGTCGCCGCCCATATCTTGCAGGCGCAGCGGGCGGCCCATGGTCAGGGCATGGGATACTGCTGAATTGTCACGCTCCGGCGCCACCACGACAGCGCGTCCCAGGGGGGCCAGCATCTCGCGCAGAGCGGCGAGACCAGGGGCATGAATGCCGTCATCGTTAGTCAGAAAAATTGTCGGCATCGGGTCACTCGTATTCTGAACTACTTTGCTTGCAGGGAACCGGGACGGCCAACGGAAACGGCCATCCCGGAAAAGCGAGGCGGGGAGGCTACTTGCCGAATTTTTGCAGCATCCGGATATGCTTGCGCTCTTCATCGGCGCAGTGACGGACATGAACGCGCTCGGCGTCGGGCACCATGGCTTCCAGCTCAATGAAAAAGATCAGGGTATCTTTCTCAAAACGCAGCGCTCCAAGAAGAGGATTGGTGATCATCTCCTGTTCCTGGCTCGGCAAAAACAAAGCGTGCGAATCCAAGAGGCCCTGCACGTAGTTCAGATATTCCTCGTCGGTGGCGCCGGTGGGCAACTCCAGGCCGCCGATCCGTTTCAGCATCTCGGCAAAAATACTTTCGTGCCGATGCTCCTCTTCGGCCATGAAGCCGAAGAAGTCCTTGGTCTTCTGGTCGGTGGCTTTTTCCTGCACTTTCCGGTAAAAGGCGTAGCCACGATGTTCGATTTCCATGGCGGCGGCGACAGCGTCAGCCGCTTTGACAAAACTGGCCATATCTTCCCTCCTCTGGTGAAATGTGGCAAAAATAATTTGCCGTGAATGTACGCACTTTCTTGTCCTGGCACAAGAGATTATTCCCCTGCCGGGCCGGCGCGTGAAGGGAAATGGCGCCTAAGCGCGGAGAAACGATTATGGAAAATGAAACAGCGCGGGTTATTCATGCTGGTTGGCTGATTGATGGCCTGGGCGGCGATATCCGGCGTGATGTGGCGCTGCGCCTCGAACAGGGAAAAATTGCCGAGATCGTCCCGGCCAGCGAAAATTGGCGGAGTTGGCCCGGCCCGGTTCTCGACTTCAGCCGCGCTGTCATCCTGCCGCCGCTGATTGATACCCATGTCCACTTATGGCTGTCGGCCAGCGCCGACCCGTCATACCGGGCCTGGCAGTGTCAGGCGACAGTGGCGGAAATTTTGCCGCAGATCCGGAAAAATCTCGATTATTGCCTAGCCCATGGCGTTGTTGCCGTCCGTGACCTCGGCGACCGGCACGGCCTGGCCCTGGCCGAAGCCCATCGGCAAACCAAACAACTTGATAACACCAATGCGGTGCGCATTATCGCCGCTGGGCCTGGCTGGCACCAACCAGGCCGCTACGGTACCCTGTTCGCGCGGGCGCCGGAGACG